>CAZFYJ010000053.1:5108-10670 GCA_964523215.1 uncultured Sphingomonadaceae bacterium
AGTTCATCGGCATCGAGCGCAGACAGGATGTTGAGCGCAACCTTGCCCCCCACGCCCTGCACCCCGGTGAGCAGGCGGAACCATTCGCGCTCGCCGCCCGTTGCAAAGCCGAACAGCGTGATCGCATCCTCGCGCACCTGCATTTCGGTGAAGATGCGCACCGGCGCATCCCCCGCGCCGCCGCCCGAGGGAAGAATGGCGGCCAATGTCCGCGTCGACGCCAGCACCAGATAGCCGACACCATGAACGTCGATCACCGCATGGTCAGCGGCGGTTTCTGTCACAAATCCGGTCAGCTGCGCGATCATCCCCATGGCGTTAGCGCGGGGCTGCACAATCGGCAAGCAAAAGAGAACATCGCGCGAACGCGTTGGCGGCGGCCCGCATTGGCATCATGCGGCTGTTGTTGCGCAGTGGGTTTCAGCCTGTAGGTTTCACGTGAAACGGGCTCAGCCGCGCATATGGTGCGCATGCGTGATGGCAACGGCCAGCGCATCGGCTGCATCCTCGCCCGCGAGCGTGACGCCGGGCAGCAACGTGCGCAGCATGGCGGCAATCTGGCCCTTTTCGGCCTTGCCGGTGCCGACCACCGATTTCTTGACAAGGCGCGCTGCATATTCGGTGAGCGGCACATCGGCGCGCGCCACGCCGAGCAGGATGACGCCGCGGGCATGGCCAAGCTTCAGCGTGCTCTGCGCATTCTTGTTGACGAACACCTCCTCGACGGCGGCCTGCTGCGGCCGATATTGCGCCAGCACGCCCGCCAGCGCACGATCGATCATGGCCAGGCGATTGGCCAGCGGCAGCTTTGCATCGGTCTCAATTTCGCCGTTGCCGATATGGCCGAGGCGATTGCCTTCGCGCCGGATGATGCCCCAGCCAGTGGTGCCGAGGCCGGGATCGAGGCCGATGATGATCATGGCCGGTGAACGCTCAAGCCAATGCGGCCATCACATCATCGGGCACATCATAATTGCCCCACACGCTCTGCACATCATCATCATCGTCCAGCGCATCAATCAGCTTCATCAGCGTGGCCGCATCCGCAGCATCGACCGCGACCAGCGTTGCCGGCTTCCAGGCCAGCTTCACCCCATCGGCTTCGCCAAGCCGCGCCTCCAGCGCCTTTGCCGTTTCGTGAAGCGCATCGGCTGCGGTCCAGATCTCGTGCCCATCATCTGATGATTCAACATCATCAGCACCGGCCTCCAGCGCAGCCTCGAACAGCGCATCGGCGCTGCCCGCGCTGGCCGGATAGCTGATCAGCCCCAGCCGCGAAAAACCATGCGCAACCGAGCCTGCCGTGCCCAGATTGCCGCCATTCTTGCTGAAAGCGGTGCGCACATTGGTCGCCGTGCGATTGCGATTGTCGGTCAGCGCTTCGACAATGATGGCAACGCCGCCCGGCCCATAGCCTTCATAGCGCACCTCTTCATAATTGTCGCCATCATTGCCTGCGGCTTTGTCGATCGCGCGCTGGATATTGTCCTTGGGCATGGATTGCGCCTTGGCCGCGCTGATGGCGGCGCGCAGCCGCGCATTTGCCTCCGGATCGGGCAGGCCCATCTTGGCCGCCACCGTGATTTCGCGCGAAAGCTTTGAAAACATGGCAGAACGTTTTTTGTCCTGCGCACCCTTGCGGTGCATGATGTTCTTGAATTTTGAATGGCCGGCCATGGCTCTCTTCTTGCGGCTGTGATGCGAAAGTGAGCGCCCTTACACCAGCCGCACCGCCCCGCGCAAGATTGGCACTGCTGCGAAAGCGCAGCGCGATCACCCCAGTTTCACGGCTGTCCCGCTGGCGCTGACCATCAGCATGGAGCCGCCCTGACCCAGCACTTCATAATCAATATCGATGCCCAGCACAGCATCCGCGCCAAGCGCACGGGCCTCGTCCGCAAGCTCTTTGAGCGCGGTTTCACGCGCATCGCGCAGCGAGCTTTCATAAGCGCCGGAACGGCCACCAACGATATCGCGGATCCCGGCAAACAAGTCCTTGAAAATATTGGCACCGACAATGACCTCCCCGGTCACGACACCCAGATAGGTGGCAACCGGCCGGCCTTCGATGGTGGAGGTGGTGGTCATCAGCATGTGCGCTCTCCCTTTCGGGCGGGATATTGGCCCGTGCGCTGACAATTCAAGGGCTGAGCCCTTGGGCCTGGGGGATTTGGGCCCAGGGGTTGGGCCCTGGGTCTGCGCCTATTCGATCCCGAGCGCGGATTTATAGGTTTCGAGCACGGCTTCCATCTCGCGCCGGTCATTGGGCTGCATTTTGCGCAGCCGCACGATCTGGCGCATGATTTTCGCATCATAGCCGCTTGCCTTTGCCTCGGCATAGACATCGCGGATATCGTCGGCGATGCCCTTTTTCTCGGCCTCCAGCCGCTCGACCCGCTCGATCAGGAGGCGCAGCCGGTTGTCGGTCGCCGCTGGCCCATCGGCGGCGGTCGCATCCTGCCGGGCAGGCGCATCGGGGGCGGAAAGCGGGGTATCGATCACGTAAAACATCTCCAACATTGTCCAGATGAGGCAAAAAATGCCGCAAAATGATTCGCAGGCACCGGCCTGACGCTTGCCTTATCGCAAGCGGCTCGGCATGAGCAATGCGGTAATTGGCAAGGCCAGGGTTATGGCCCTGGATAATCTGGTGAGGGCGCGTGGCAGAAGCACTGAAACCCCGAGAGCGCAGGGTGCGCATTCTTGCCACGCTGGGCCCTGCCAGCAACACGCCGGACATGCTGCGCCGCCTGTTTCTGGCCGGGGCGGATGCCTTTCGCATCAACATGAGCCATGGCGAACATGCCGAAAAGGCGGAGATGATCGCCCATATCCGCGCGATGGAAAAGGAATTTGGCCGCCCCACCACGATCCTTGTCGATCTGCAGGGGCCAAAGCTGCGCGTGGGGCGCTTTGCGCACAGCCCGGTGATGCTGGAAGCGGGGGCGCCATTCCGGCTCGATCGCGATCCGGCACCCGGCGATGCCACCCGCGTGTGCCTGCCGCATCCGGAGATTTTTGAAAGCCTGGAAGTGGGCGCGCGCCTGCTGCTGGATGATGGCAAGCTGGTGCTGCGTGTCGAAAGCATCGCCGCGGATCATGCGATGACGCGGGTGGAGGTGGGCGGCGCGCTCTCCGATCGCAAGGGATTGAACGTGCCCGATGTGGTGGTTCCGATTGCCGCGCTGACCGAAAAGGACCGCAAGGACCTGGCCTTTGCGCTCGATCAGCATGCCGATTGGATCGCGCTCAGCTTTGTGCAGCGCCCGGAGGATGTGGCCGAGGCACGGCGGCTGATCGGGGGAAAGGCGGCGCTACTCGCCAAGATCGAGAAGCCCGCTGCGATCGAGCGGCTGGACGGCATATTGGAACTGGCCGATGCCGTGATGGTGGCGCGCGGCGATCTGGGCGTGGAATTGCCGCCTCAGGCCGTGCCGCCGATCCAAAAGCGCATTGTGGCCACCGCGCGGCGCATGGGCCGCCCGGTGGTGGTCGCAACGCAGATGCTGGAATCGATGATCACATCGCCCACGCCGACGCGCGCCGAGGTGTCCGATGTGGCCACCGCAATCTACGACGGGGCGGACGCCATCATGCTCTCTGCAGAAACGGCAGCGGGCGCATGGCCTGTCGAGGCCGTGCAGATGATGGACCGGATCGCAACCGAGGTGGAGGCGGATCCGGGCTATCATGACCGCATCCACTTTACCGAAACCCTGCCCGATGGCACCACGGCGGATGCGTTGTCGGAGGCGGCCGGCGGCATCGTGCGCACCATTTCGGCCGATGCCATCATCTGCTTCACCGGCACGGGATCGACCGCACGGCGCATCGCCCGCGAACGCCCGGCCGTGCCGATCCTGGTGCTGACGCCAAAGCAGGACGCGGCGCGGCGCATGGGGCTGCTGTGGGGCGCGCATGCCGTGCGCACCAAGGATATCGGCAGCTTTGAGGAAATGATCGCCAAGGGCAAGCGGATGGTGCTGCGCCACAGGATTGCGGGCGCGGGCGCCAAGGTGCTGATGATGGCGGGCGTCCCTTTTGGCACGCCGGGCAGCACCAATGTGCTGCATGTCGCGACCATCACCGGCACCGAGCTGAAGGATTACAAGGGCGATTGACGATGGCTGACCCGGCCATCTTCACCCGCGATTTCACGGCCCGACCGGATGACATTGACGTGCTGGGGCATGTCAACAATGCCCGCTGGGTGCAATGGATTCAGGAGGTCGCAACCGCGCACTGGCTGGCCGTGGCCCCGGCCGAACTGGTGGACAGCGCGGTGTGGGTCGTGATCCGTCACGAGATCGACTATCGCCGCCCGTTGCTGGCCGGAGAAAAAACGACAGCGCAGACCTGGGTCGCCGAGGCCGCGAAAGGGGCACGCTTTGATCGCTTCATGCGCTTTGTCGGGCGCGATGGTCAGCCACTGGTCGAGGCCCGCACCAGCTGGGCCATGATCGACCGGGCGAGCGGCCGGCCGATGCGCGTGCCCGCAGCGCTCGTCAGCCGTTTTCGGGAGGGTCTGCCAGCAGGCAGCGGATGACGGCGCTGATCGCCTCTGGCGCGCAGATGAACCCCATATGGCCGCAGCTGAGCGCGAGGGCCATATCCCGCTCATGCGGCAGACCCTGCGCCGCAGAGGCAGCAACGACGCCATCATTGGGAGACCAGAGCGCATAAGTGGGCACTGGCGGCCGGGGTGCCGGATGCAGATCAACCGGCGGCGCGTGCACCGGATGGCCCGCCACCCATTCATAGATCCGCCAGGCATTGTTTGCGCGCGGATCACCCGAAATGGGGGAGCCCAGCGTCACCACGGCGCGCACCTTCTCCGGATGGCGCTTTGCATATTCGCGTGCGAACACGCCGCCCAGGCTCCACCCCACAAGCGCAATCGGCTGACCATTTTTTTCGAGCAGATGGTTGATACGCTGATCCAGCCGATCGAGAATGTCCGCGGTTGCCCCGGTGTTGCGGCCCAGCTTCCAGCGATGGGCACGAAAGCCATGCCGATTGAGGGCCATGCGCATCAGCCGCAGCCGATCATCATCGACCAGAAAACCCGGCAGGATGAGCACCGGCTGCCCATCGCCTTGCCCGCCGACCTGGGGCGGCAGGCTGCGCAGCCACGCCTTGCCGCGCACCCAATCCGCCAGAACGAACACCTCGCGCATGAGCAGCGGAATGGGCGGCGCGATAGAATCTGCCGGCCCCGCGGCCAGCCCGGACGAGGGGGGCGCGCTGTTCACAGCTGATGCCCCGTACGATCCCGCTTGGTTGCGAGATAGCGGGCATTATGTGCATTTGCGGGCAGCTGGTGGGCCACGCGCTCTGCCACCCTGATTCCTTGTGCCTCCAATGCGGCCCGCTTGTCCGGATTGTTGGTCAGCAGGCGCACGGCCCCGATCTCCATCAGCCGCAGCATTTGTGCCGCAATGCCGAAATCGCGCGCTTCGACCGGAAAGCCGAGCCGCAGATTGGCATCGACCGTATCAAAGCCCTGATCCTGCAATTCATAGGCGCGCAGCTTGTTGATCAGGCCGATCCCGCGCCCTTCCT
>CAZFYJ010000054.1:0-10464 GCA_964523215.1 uncultured Sphingomonadaceae bacterium
GCGACCCCTGCGATGTCAACACAGTGCTCTACCACTGAGCTATACGCCCACGCTATCGCCGCCCATAGCGCCGCGCCCCGTGGCTGGCAAGCGGGTTATGCCCCGCGCGAGGCCGCCTGATCAGGGAACAGCGCATCCACCTCTGCCACCAGATTGCGCAGGTGGAACGGCTTTGACAGCACCTTGGCCTGCGGCACTGTCTTGCCCGCCTCAAGCGAGACGGCGGCAAAGCCGGTGATGAACATGATCTTGGTTTCCGGGGCGACGCGGCCGGCATGCTGAGCAAGCTCGATCCCATCCATTTCGGGCATCACAATGTCCGAAAGCAGGAGATCGAATGTGCCCGATTCGAGCAGCGCCAGCGCGTCCACGCCATTGTCTGCCGTGGTCACATGATAACCATTATTGGTCAGTGCGCGTGCCAGATATTCGCGCATTGCCGTTTCATCTTCCGCCAGCAGGATCCGGATCATGGCCTCTTCTTTCCCCAATGCGCGCCTTTTATGCCGCAACTGCTTAACATTTTCCAGCAGCACCCGCCATTTTAACCCTTTTTCCGCAGCGCCGGGGCGCGTAAGGCCGTGCGATGCAGGGCAGATCATTCCGGCTCGCCAATATGGATGGTGCAGGGGCAAGCCCGCTGGTGCTGAGCGTGCCGCATGCCGGACGCGATTATCCGCCAGCCCTGCTCGCCCAGGCGCGGCTGCCGCTGATGGTGCTGCGCCAGCTCGAAGATGCCTATGTCGACCGGCTTGCAGAGCGAGCCATTGCGCAGGGCTTTGCCTGCATCGTGGCGGAAAGAGCGCGGGCCTGGATCGATCTCAATCGCGCCGCTGATGATGTCGATCCGGCTTTGCTGGCCGATCCGCATGCAGCAACCGGCATGATTGCTCCCACAGGGCGCAGCGAACACGGCCTTGGCCTGTTTCCGCGGCTGTTGCCCGGCCATGGCGGGCTGTGGCGCGGGCGCTTTGCCTGGGCACAGCTGCAGGCGCGGATCGCGGCCGACTATCACCCCTATCATGCCGCCCTGGCAGCAGCGCTTGCAGCGCGAAAGACGGCGCACGATGCCGCCATCCTGATCGATCTGCACAGCATGCCGCCGCCGCAGCAGGGCGGGCGTGCCATGGCCGTGGATATCGTGTTTGGCACGCTGAACGGCCGCAGCTGTGCCCCCTGGCTGGTGGCGGCGCTGGAAGGAGCAGCGCAGTCCGCCGGCTATCGCACGCAACGCGATGTGCCTTATGCAGGCGGGCATATCGCCGCGCTGCACGGCCGGCCCGATTCGGGCAGCCATGCCGTTCAGGTGGAGATCAACCGGGCCCTCTATCTGAGGCCGGGGCTGGTGCCCGATGCACACGGCATCGCCCGGCTTCAGGCGCTGGTCGTGGCGCTGGCGCAGGCCGCCGAGGCGGCGTGGCGGCAGCAGAATGGCGGGGGCACGGGGCGGCCCGATGCCGGTGTGGCATGGCCACTGGCAGCCGAATAGGGCGATGTCCGATCAGGTGAAATCGGCTGATGGTCAGGACATAGCGGCAACACTGCAAACGCGGGCCGCCGGTTGATTCCATCAAAAGCGAACAGGCTCTGGACGCCCGCCAGGCGGCCAAACGCCTGGGCCAATTCGCAGGGCCCAATAAAAAGCCACCTCGCGCAATCAAGCACGAGGTGGCCAGGGTCCAGGGAGGATACCCCTCACGCATGAGGGGCAGCAAGCGAGCCGGACGGAAAGGGGGAATCCGAAAGGATCGGCTTGCGCTTGATATTTAAGCCATTGCGGCCCGGCTTTCAAGGATGTGTTATGCAAAAGGGCTGATGCGCCGGATCAGGCCATCACCGCGCAGCAAAGAACAAGAGCACGCTTTCGATTCCATCAAAAGCGGAGAGGCTCTAGGCGTTGGCAGGCACGGGCTGCGGCGCTGGCACCAGGCCCATCTGCGCCTGCTGGGCAAACACGTCACGCATCAGCTGCAACGAGAAGAGATGGGCATAGATGAGCGGCAGCATCCCGTTTTGCGCCATCTTGCGCAGCGTATCGCCGCGCATGTTGCGCACCTTTTCCTCATCAATCATGCGAAAGCCGCGATAGATGAAGGGCTGTTCCGCGCCATCGGGCTGGATGGTCGCCTCGCCATCCATGAGCAGATCGTGCTTCTTCAGCTCTTCGATGAACAGGCCCGTGCGCTGCCCGGCTTCTTCAAACTGCTCGCAAAAGCTCAGCACATCCTTCACCAGCTGGGTGGGCTCGTCTGCATCGAACAGCTTTTCGCCATCGGGCGAATCGCTGATCGCGCCGGATGACGGATCAAAGCACAGCGACAATTCCTGCGCATCGGGCTGCAGCCGCGCCAGCAGAAACGGATAGCGGCGGATATAGGCGGGCACATAGACGCCGTCTTTCAGATTGCCTTCATCGTCAACGAAGATGTTGGTGCCATCGTGCAGGCCCATCAGCGCCAGCGGCACCGGATTGTCGCCCGCGGAAAAGAGGATGGGATAGCTGCGCGAGGCAGCAATGAACTCGTCGCTGGTCAGCGGAATGGCGTGCTGCTTGGCAAAGAAATTGGCATTGTTGATTGGCTTTGCCGTCCAGCCGGCATGCTCGTTGCGGTTGAGCGGCACCAGATCATTGTAAAAAAGCGGAAGTCCGTTGTCTTGCGGCGCGCTGGCCATGATGGATGCTCCATGAGTGAAGAATGAGTGAAATTTTGGCCGCCATATTGCCCGGCTGGCCAACAGGCAAGCGCAAAAGGCCGCCATGCCGGGCGCGCGATCAGGCGATCAGCTTGCCAGGGTTCAATATGCCTTTGGGATCGAGCGCCGCCTTGATGGCGCGCAGCGCCGCCATATGCCCGGCGCCGGCATAATCGGGCAGCAGATCGCGCTTGACCAGGCCAATGCCATGTTCGGCCGAAATCGAGCCGCCAAATTGCGCCACAATGTCATAGAGGCGGCGGCTGGCCTCATGCCCCGTCGCGGCAAGCCAGCCGCGCGGATCCTCGACCGGGGGCGCGCCCAGATGATGGTGGACATTGCCATCGCCAAGATGGCCGAATGCCAGCAGGCGGATGCCGGGATAGTGGCGCGCCAGCTCTGCCTCGGATGCCGCGATATAATCGGGCATCCGCGCCACCGGCACACTCACATCATGTTGCAGCGAAGGCCATTCCGCCCGCTCTGCTTCCGATATGCTGTCGCGCAGGTGCCAGAAGGCATCCGCCTCGCTCTCTGCCTTGGCAAGGGCGGCATCGCTGATCAGCCCGGCGTCCAGCGCGGCTTCCAGCGCGCCCAGCAAATCGGGCGGGGGGTCGCCCGCACCCGAGACAGCCTCGATCAGCACATGCCACGGGCTCGGCGTGGCGAGCGGTGCACGTGTGCCCGGAATGTGCCGCAGCACCGATGTGAGCGCAAGATCGGGCACGATTTCAAAGCCTTCAAGCGCGGGCCCAAGGCGGCGTTGCACATGGTGCAGCAGCGCAAGCGCGGCATGCGGGCTGGCCACCGCCACCCAGGCGACGCTGCGATGGCCAATGGCGGGCGCAAGCCGGACGGTCGCCGCGGTCACGATGCCGAGCGTCCCTTCCGCGCCCACCAGCAATTCGCCAATGGCATAGCCGCGATTGTCCTTTTTGAGCGCCGCGAGCGACGAATAAATCTGCCCGTCTGCCAGCACCGCCTCCACACCGGCGACCAAAGCCCGCATCGTGCCGTGGCGCAGCACCTGGGTGCCGCCGGCATTGGTGGAAACCAGCCCGCCAATGGTGGCGCTGCCCTTGCCGCCCAGCGTGAGGGGAAAGCGCATGCCCGCCTGCGCGGCTGCCTCGTGCAGATGCTGCAGGATCACCCCCGCCTCGGCCACGGCCAGCCCGGCATCGGCATCGAGGCTGCGAATGCGGTTCATCCGCCGCAGCGAAAGCAGCAGCTGATCGCCGCTGCCATCGGGCGTGGCCCCTGCCACCATGCCGCTATTGCCCCCCTGCGGCACCAGCGCCAGGCCGCGTTCATCCGCATGGCGCACGATGATCGCGACCTCTGCTGTCGATGCAGGCGAAAGCAGGGCGGCGGCTGCACCATGATGCACGCCGCGCCAGTCGGTCAGCCAAGGGGCCATGGCGTGCGCATCGGTGGTGAAGCCCTTGGGCCCCAGCCGATCGGCAAAAAAGGCAAGATCATCGGCACTGGGGCGGGCAGGCGGCATCATGCGCGCATGCTACACCAACAAGCCGGGCCCAAGTCAATTCATCGTGGCGTCAATTCGTCCGGCAGGTCCAGTTCGACGGGTGCCAATTCATCACATGTTCAACCCCTGCGCACTAGCGCCTCTCGCCTGATTGGATTAGCAGAACGAATCCAGGATCGGGACCTGGGCACGGGGAGCATGTTCGCCATGGCATCGTCCTTTGGCATCATCGTGGCATTGCAGGCAGCAGCATTGGGCGCATCACCAGTTGCGCCGCCAGTGCCGGTGCCGGTGCCCGCAATCCCCCCAAATCCCGTGCCCGTCATTGCCGAGCAACCGGTGCAGGACATGCTGCCTGTTCTGCTCTTTTATCAGACCGTGGTCGAACAGACGATCATCATCCGCGTGCCGGCGCAGCGCCAGCCGACCAGCTTTTCCGCGTCCACCCAGCGCAACGGACGCAGCGGCGTGCCGCCGCCCCCGCCGATCGAGTGGAAAGAGAAAAAAGCACCCAAATGC
This sequence comes from uncultured Sphingomonadaceae bacterium, assembly GCA_964523215.1. Lineage (GTDB taxonomy): Bacteria > Pseudomonadota > Alphaproteobacteria > Sphingomonadales > Sphingomonadaceae > CAZFYJ01. The sequence continues at coordinate 4,700 of CAZFYJ010000054.1, forward strand.
ATGCCGATGCGCAGCATCGTTGCAGTCCAGGTGACGCGCAAGGACAGCATCGACCTGATCACCCGCGAACGCCAGCGGCTGCGCGCCCAGCTGGACGGGCGCTGCCGCGGCCAGGATTTTTATTCGGGCTTTTACATGGAGCGCAGCTTTGACGGGCGGCTGTGCGAGGATCGCGATGTGCTGCAGACGCGATCGGGCCTGAAGTGCGAGGTGGACAAGTTTCGCCTGATGGTGCCCGTCGCCGCCAAGCCCAGAAAATAATCGCCCTGCCGGGCTAAACAGCGCCGCTGCATCGCCGTTACCCCCTGTGTCACAGCGGGGGAAGGCCATGTTCGGCAATATTGCAACCACATTGGGAATCGGATCGGGGCTGAACACCTCGCAGCTGGTCCGGGATCTCGCCAATGCCGTGCGCCAGCCGCGGGAAGCCTCGCTTGCGCAGCGCGAAACGCTCAACAATGCCCGCATTTCCGCCCTCGGCTCGGCGCGGTCTGCCCTGGATGTGTTCGGCACCGCGCTCACTGATCTGCTCGGCAGCGCAAATTTCATCGGCACACCCGCCAGCAGCAATGCAGCCCAGGTGGGCGTCGCGCTGCTGCCGGGCGGGCGGCCTGCCCAGGGCGTCGCCCAGCTGCGCGTGAGCGCGCTCGCCACGTCGCAGCTGATGACCAGCACGGTGCAGCCTTCTGCGGCCAGCATCATCGGTGCAGGCAGCATCAGCATCACCAGCGGCGCAACCAGCTTTGTGGCAAACATCGCGAGCGGTGCCACGCTCGGCGATGTGGCCGCTGCCATCAACGCGGCCTCGGCCAGCGCCAACGCCGGGATCGCGGCCCGCATCGTGACCGACAGCAGCGGCGCCCGCCTGCTGATCAACGGGCGCGAGGGCGCAGCCGGCAGCTTTTCGGCAACCGCCGACAGCGGATCGGAGCCTGCGCTCGCCGATCTGATATCCGGCCTTGCGACCGTGCGCCCGGCGGCGAATGCGGCGGTGGAGATTGACGGCATTGCGATGAGCTTTGCCAGCAATATCGTCGACAATGCGCTGGGCGGCCTCCGGCTGACGCTGAAGGGCACGACGCCGCCAGAGGGAGTGAGCATCAGCACGGATATTCCGGCCGACGGCCTCAAAAATCTGCTCGGCGATTATGTGAAGGCCTATAATGATCTGCGCGGCGCGCTGGGCCGGGCGACAGCACCCGGCCTTGATGGCGCAAGCGGCGGGCCGCTGGCGGGCGATCCCGGCGTGCGCACCATGATGCAGGCGCTGGGCCGGATCAGCGCGGCCCCGCTTGCCCCGGCCGGCGCGCTGCGCACATTGGCCGATCTCGGCATCGCCACCGCCCGGGATGGCACGCTCAGCTTCAATGCCGCGCGGTTCGATGCCGCGGTTGGCAGCAATCCCGATGCAGTGCGCGACCTCATCAATCCGCAGCGCAGCAGCCCGGACCGGCCCGGCCTTGCCGGCCTGTTTGCATCGGTGCGCGACGGGCTGGTGGCGGCCGACGGCCCGCTCAATGCCTCCAAGCGCAAATATGAGGCCGCGCAAAAGCAGTTTCTTGCCCAGCGCGAGCGGCTCGATGCGCAGGACAGCGCCTATCGCGACCAGCTGAGCCGGAGCTTCACCGCGATGGAGCGCCAGCTGACCGTGCTCAAGGCAACCCAAGCCTATGTCAGCCAGCAGATCGACGCCTGGAACAGCAGCAACCGGCGATGAGGGCGCAGGCTGCCCTGCCCCGCTTTTGTCGCTGAAGCGCCCATCATCCCCCCAGACCATGCACAGCAAAGGACCATCATGCACCAGCCCTCATCATCCAACTGGCCTGCCCGCCGCCCCAATGCCATGGTGTTTGCCGGGCAGCGCTATCACCGCATCGATGCCGAGGCGCGGGTGGCCGGGGCATCGCCGCACAAGCTGGTTTCGATCCTGTTCGAAGAGCTGCTGGGTGCGCTCGACGCCGCCATTGCGGCGCGCCGGGCACAGGCCGACGCGCGCTTCAGCGAGCAGCGGTTCAAGGCGCTGGGCATCTTGCTCGCGCTCGAATCGAGCCTCGATTTTCGCGCCGGGGGCGATCTCGCCCTGTCGCTTGCCCGCATCTACCGCGAGGCAGGGCGCCAGATCCGCAGTGTCGAAGGCGATGCGGATTCAGCCCCGCTCACATCCGCGCGCCGCATGATTGCAGAGATTGCGGCGGCCTGGTTTGCCATAGGCGAGGGCGGCTAGAGCCTGCGCGCTTCTGATGGCATCAAACGCTGGCCCGCGATGATGTCATTTGCCGCGATGTCCAGGCCGTGAAATGCATCCATCCCACGCAAGACCGCGTTAGAGGCAGGCCTCCAGATAGGCCTGATCAAAGCCATATTGGCGCGCCTTTTCAAGCGTATAGGGCCGCAGACCCATGGCCCGATATTCGCCGATGATCTTGCCGTCCTTGTCTTCATCGAGATATTCGAATTTGAACAATTCCTGCGTCACGATCACTTCGCCTTCCATCCCGATCACTTCGGTGATGTTCGTCACCCGGCGAGAGCCGTCGCGCAGACGCTTCACCTGGACGATGATGTCCACCGAATCGGCAATCTGCTTTGAAATCGCCTCCTTGGGGATTTTGATGTCGCCCATCAGGATCATGTTTTCCATACGGCCAAGGCATTCGCGCGGGCTGTTGGAGTGAAGCGTGCACATCGAGCCATCATGGCCAGTGTTCATCGCCGCGAGCAGATCGAAACATTCGGCCCCGCGAATTTCGCCCAGGATGATGCGGTCCGGCCGCATGCGCAGCGCGTTCTTCACCAGATCGCCGATGCTGATCGCGCCCTGGCCCTCCAGGTTGGCGGGCCGCGTTTCCAGCGGCAGCCAGTGCGGCTGCTGCAGCCGCAATTCGGCAGCATCTTCGATGGTGAGCACGCGTTCGCCGGGATCGATCATCTTTGAAAGCGCGTTCAGCATGGTCGTCTTGCCCGAGCCCGTGCCGCCCGAAATCACGATATTGAAGCGGCAGGCCCCGGCAATTTTCAGCGCGGTGCACATTTTCTCGCTCATCGCGCCCCATTCCTTGAGGTTGTCGAGCGTGATCGGCTTGGCGGAAAATTTGCGGATCGATATTGCGGTGCCGCGCAACGACAGCGGCGGCACGATGACGTTCACACGGCTGCCGTCTTTCAGGCGGGCGTCGCACAGCGGGGTGGTCTGATCGACCCGGCGGCCGACCTGGTTCACGATGCGCTGCGCGATCTGGAACAGATGCTCTTCATCGCGAAACTGGATCGGCGCGATCTGGAGCTTGCCCTTCTTTTCCACATAGGTCTGCTGCGGGCCATTGACCATGATATCGCTGATATCCGGATCGTTGATCAGCTCTTCGAGCGGGCCATAACCCAGAAGCTCGTCCACCAGCACCTTTTCGAGCGCAAATTGTTCGCGCCGGTTGAGCGTCAGCTTCAGCTCGGCCAGCACTTCCATGATGATCGGGCGGAATTCCTCGGTCAGCTCTTCCTTGTTGAGCGTGGCCGCTGCCTCCGGATCGACGCGCTCCAGCAGGCGCGGCAGCACCTGCTCCTTGATCTTGTGGACGGACGCTTCAAAGCCTTGCGGCGCATCCGGCTCCATATTGTCGGCATTGGCGCGCGCGGCCAGCCGCGACATTGCATCGTCAAGCACGGGAGGCGGGGGCGAAGCCTCGGCCCCCGGCAATGGCGCACTTTCGAGCGAAGGAAACTGCTCCCCACCGCCGCTTTCCGGCCGGTAAGGGGTCGGGCCACCACCCTGCATTGGGCGGGCGACACCAAAATTGGGTCTGCCGGCGGGGGCTCCGGGTTTCCGTCCAAATGCGCTCATAACTGTTCCTTGGCGTGCCAAATTGGGGACAATGCCCCCTTATTGGATATGGTGAATAAGCCGGAAACTTTGACAAGTTCCTAATGCCCCGTCATTTCACTGCACCATGGCACAGGGCAGCAGGGGCGGGCAGTTGCACGGATATCGCTGACGATGGCGCACATGGCTCTTGAAACGCATGTGATGCAGGCATCCCGGGCGGCACGGGATTGGCAGCGCACGGCCCGGCTTTCGGCCCGGCTGATCCTGCTGTGGGCCGTGCTGGCGCTGCTCCTGGCCGATATGTCGCTGACGCGCTGGTTCTTTCTGAGCCAGGACCGGCTGGTGATCGTGGCGCTGGCCCTGTTTCTCTATGGCACCTCCTATTCAGCGGTGATGGAACGGGGCACGGCCGCGCCCCGGCGCAGCGCGTCAGGCGGCAATCCCCTGTTATGGGCGATGATCGCCGCCGCCGCCATCCTCGCGGCAGGCGCCGCCGGACGTCTGTGGATCATGCAGGGCCATGCGCTCAGCCGGGATGAGCAGATGGTGCTGTTCGATGCAGCGATCTTTGCGCAGGGCGAATGGCTTGCACCGCTTGCGCCCCCGTGGCGCGGGCTGATCGACGCGCTGAACAGCACATTCCTGCTGCGCGTGCCGGACAACAGCGTGTGGGCCTCTGCCTATCTGCCGGGCAATGCCCTTGGTCACATGATCTTTGCCAGGGCCGGGCTCAGCGGCCTGTTTCCTCCGGCAATGGTGGCAATCGGCCTGCTTTCCATCCTGTGGTGCGTGCAACTGCTGTGGCCCCAGCGGCGGGATCTGTTTGCCCCGGCGGTGCTGCTGGGCCTGCTGTCTGCCCAGATCATGGCGACGGCGATGACACCCTATGCCATGTCTGCCCATTTCGGCTGTGCCGCGCTGTGGCTGGCGCTCTATCTGCGCGATCGCTGGTGGAGCCATGCGGGTGCGATCCTTGTCGGCTTTGTGGCCACAGGGCTGCACCAGCTGGTCTTTCATCCGCTCTATGCCGCACCCATGCTGGCCCTGCTGCTGTGGCAGCGCCGCTGGCTGCTGGCGGCGATCTATGCCGCGGCTTATGCGGCGATCATCCTCTTTTGGGCGGGGTGGTTTGCCGCGCTGCTGGCGGGCTTTCCCGATGGTGGCCAGCTTGGCCAGTCGCAGGGGGTGGCGGGCTTTGTCCGCGTTGCCGCTGGCCTCATCAGCGAATTCGGCCTGGCCAAGATCGGGCTGATGGCAGCCAACATCCTGCGGCTGTTCAGCTGGAATCATCTGCTGTTGCTGCCGCTCGTCACACTGGGATGCTGGATTGCCTGGGAGAGGCGCGATGCGCGGCTGCTGGCCATGCTCGCATCGATCAAGCTGACGGCGCTCGCGATGCTGCTGATCCTTGCCTATCAGGGCCATGGCTGGGGCTATCGCTATCTGCATGCGCATCTGCCGATGATGATCCTGCTCGCGCTGGGCGGCTGGGCCGCGATCAGCGACAGTGGCCTCGCCGGGTGGCGGCGCATCTGGCAGGCGGGCTGCGCGGCCAGCCTGTTGCTGATGGCCGTGCAGCTGTGGCAGGCGCGCGCCATGGTGCTGCCCTATGCCGCGGCAGCGCAGGCGATTGATGCAGTGGATGCCCCGCTGCTGATCATCGATGATCGCGCCATTCCCTTTGGCGACGATCTGGTGATCAACCGGGCCGATCTTTCGAACCGGCCGATCCGGCTGGCGCTCTCTGCGCTGAAGCCCGCACAGCTGCAGGCCCTGTGCGCGCAAGGCCCCATTCCGCTCTTTGCCGATGCCGCCCATATGCGTGCGATCAATGCACTGTTCGGCCAGGCTCATGATCCCGCTGCCGCCCAAAAGCGGGCATCGCGCTGGCAGGCGGCGGGCTGTGCCGCTGCATCAGGCGGGCGGGCGGGAAGCCTCGCCCAAT
>CAZFYJ010000055.1:0-10442 GCA_964523215.1 uncultured Sphingomonadaceae bacterium
ATGCCCTATAGCGAGTTTCGCAGCAAGGTTGCCGATGGCAGCGTCGCCAGCGTGATCATCAGCGATACCAACATTTCCGGCGATCTGCGCAATGGCGATAAGTTTTCGACGGTGCCGGTGCAGGCAGACAGCCAGAAGCTGGTGGAATTGCTCAACCAGCAAAATGTGACCTACAGCCGCAAGCCTGCTGAAACGACCAGCATGCTGACCTACATCCTGATCCAGTCGATCCCCTTTCTGCTGATTTTCGGCGTGGGCTATTTCATCTTCCGCCAGATGCAAAAAAGCGGCGGCGGCGCTGGTGGCGCAATGGGATTTGGCAAATCCAAGGCCAAATTGCTCACCGAAAAGCACGGGCGCGTCACGTTTGACGATGTGGCAGGCATTGATGAAGCGCGCGAGGAATTGCAGGAAATCGTGGATTTCCTGAAAGATCCGACCAAGTTTTCGCGGCTTGGCGGCAAGATCCCGAAGGGCGCGCTGCTCGTCGGCAGCCCCGGCACCGGCAAGACCCTGCTCGCCCGCGCCATCGCTGGCGAGGCAGGTGTGCCCTTCTTCACCATTTCAGGCTCCGATTTTGTCGAAATGTTCGTCGGCGTGGGCGCAAGCCGCGTGCGCGACATGTTCGAACAGGCCAAGAAGGCCGCGCCCTGCATTGTCTTCATCGATGAAATCGATGCCGTCGGCCGGCATCGCGGCGCAGGCCTTGGCAATGGCAATGACGAGCGCGAGCAGACGTTGAACCAGCTGCTGGTCGAGATGGACGGGTTTGAAGCGAATGAGGGCATCATCATCATTGCGGCCACCAACCGGCCCGATGTGCTTGATCCCGCGTTGCTGCGCCCCGGCCGGTTTGACCGGCAGGTGGTCGTGCCGCGCCCCGATATTGAGGGCCGCGTGAAGATTTTGGCCGTGCACAGCAAGAAGACGCCGCTGGCGCCCGATGTCGATATTCGCACCATTGCCCGCGGCACACCCGGATTTTCGGGGGCCGATCTCGCCAATCTTGTCAATGAAGCCGCGCTGCTTGCCGCCCGTAAGGGCAAGCGGCTGGTCGCGATGTCCGAATTTGAAGAGGCCAAGGACAAGGTGATGATGGGCGCCGAACGCCGCTCCATGGTGATGACCGAGGATGAAAAGCGTGCGACCGCCTATCATGAGGCCGGGCATGCGCTGGTCTCGCTTCATGTCGATGGCTGCGATCCGCTGCACAAGGTCACCATCATTCCGCGTGGCCGGGCGCTGGGGGTGACATGGAACCTGCCGGAGCGGGATCGTTTCAGCATGAACATGAAGCAGATGAAGGCGCGGCTCGCGCTCTGCTTTGGCGGGCGCATTGCCGAACAGCTGATCTATGGCAAGGATGAGCTGAATACCGGCGCGGCCAACGACATCCAGCAGGCGACCGACATGGCGCGTGCGATGGTGATGGAATATGGCATGTCGACCAAGCTCGGCTGGTTGCGCTATCGCGACAATCAGGAAGAGGTTTTCCTTGGCCACAGCGTTGCCCGCAGCCAGAATGTTTCGGAACAGACCGCTCAGCTGATCGACAGCGAAGTGCGCACGCTCATCGAGGAAGCGGAAAAGCGCGCCCGCGATGTGCTCACCAAGCACAAGGATCAGCTGCACAAGCTGGCAGAAGCGCTGCTTGAATATGAAACCCTGTCTGGCGACGAGGCGAAAAAGGCGATTGCGGGAGAGGCGATTCCCCGCGATCCGATCGATGGCGGCGGCAGCATCCGGCCGATCACCGGCAACGGCTCTGCCATTCCGACCGTGAAGAAGCCGCGCGGCGGATCGCTGGGCGACGGGGCCGTGCAGGGGGCCTGATTCAACCGGCAGCGCCCGTTTTCACCGGGCCCGGCCTGGCGGCGACTCTAGCTGGTCATCAGCTCGCGGACAAAGCCGATCAGCCCGGTCTGGCGGCTGCGTTTCAGCCGTTCGGCGGCAAGCACCGTGCACACCTTGCCATAGCATTGTTCGAGATCGTCATTGACCATGACATAATCATAGCCATCCCAATGGCTGATTTCGGCATTGGCACGCGCCATGCGCGCGGCGACCACGTCTGCGCTGTCAGTCCCGCGGGCGACCAGCCGCCGTTCCAGCTCCGTGAGCGAAGGCGGAAAGATGAACACACGCACCACATCGCCGCCGGCCAGCTGATACAGCTGCTGCGCGCCCTGCCAGTCAATGTCGAACAGCACGTCCCGCCCGTCGCGCAGCGCCGCCTCCACGGGGCCGCGCGGCGTGCCATAGCGATGGCCAAAGACATGCGCCCATTCCAGAAACTCGCCTGCCGCTACCATTTCCTTGAATTTTTCGACGCTGACGAAATGATAGTCACGGCCATCTTCCTCGCCCGGGCGCGGCGGGCGCGTGGTCGCCGAAACGGACATTTCAAGGGCGCTGTCTTCTGCCAGCAGGCGGCGCGAAATGGTGGATTTTCCGGCACCAGACGGCGAAGACACCACAAACAGGATGCCCCGGCGCTTGAAATCATAGGCAGGGGCTGCGGGATGATCGGCCATGGCCGCTCGTGCAACGCTGCGCCGAATTGGTCAACCGTCTAGCGCGGGGGAGTCTTCTGGCGGCAGGGGGGGGCATGCGGATCGGGCGCAGATGGTGGATCGTGGTGGGCGCGCTGATGCTGGCGGCCGCACTGCTGCTGTGGCGCATGGGCCGCCCGCTCATCTGCACCTGCGGCTATGTGAAATTGTGGGAGCCTGGGGTCAACACGCCTGGCAACAGCCAGCATCTGGCAGACTGGTATACGCCGAGCCACATCATCCATGGCGCGCTCTTTTATGCCCTCACTCATGCCCTCATGCGCTGGCGGCAGAGCGGGCCGCGGCCCATCGGCATTGTGCCTCATGGCGATTTTGCGCTGGGCCCGCGGCTTGCCCTGGCGGCCATGCTGGAGCTGGCGTGGGAATTGCTGGAAAATTCGCCGGCCGTGATTGATCGCTATCGCCAGGCGACGCTTGCGGTTGGATATTCGGGCGATTCGGTGCTGAACAGCATGGCGGATTGCGGCTGGATGCTGCTCGGCTTTTATGCCGCACACCGGCTGCCATGGCGGCTGACGCTTGCGGCGGGGATTGCGTTTGAACTGCTCACCTTGTGGATCATCCGCGACAATCTGACGCTGAATGTGCTGATGCTTGTCCATCCCGTTGATGCCATCAAGGTATGGCAGGGAGCGCTATAGGTTGCTACTCTGCCGCGAGCGCGCCGATATCCTGCCCTTCGGCGGCTTCCAGCAAGCGTTTTTCAAGCGCCCGCAGGCGGCTCTTGCTTTCGATTTTGCTGCCCAGCAGATCGGTCACGTAAAATGTGTCGACAGCGCGTTCGCCATAGGTCGCAATATGGGCGCTGTGCACCGTCACCTTTGACTGAAACAGCGCATAGGCCAGCTGATTGAGAAGCGCCGGCCGATCCCCGGCGGTGATTTCGATCACCGTGAAGCGGTTTGATGCCTTGTTGTCGATGATCACAAACGGCGCAATGCGAAAGGCTTCGGCCCGGATCCGCGGCAGCGGGCGGGCGGCCAGCCGGTCGAGCAGCTTTTGCCGGTTGGCAAGCGCATCGGCAATGGCGTTTTTCAGCCGCTCCAGCTGGCGCATGTCGCTGAACGGGCGGCCGAGCGGGTCCTGCACCAGGAAATTGTCGATGGCAAGGCCATCACGCGTGGTGTGAATGCGCGCGTCGATGATGTTGCCGCCAGCCATGTGGATGCCGCCCGCAATGCGATAGAACAGGCCCGGATGGTCCGCTGCATAGACCATCACCAGCGTGGCGCCGCGTGCCGGATCGGGCACTGCGGAAATGGCCAGCTGCTCGGCGCGATGTGCGTGCATATGCGCGATATTGGCGGCGATGATTTCCACGGGCTCGGCAATCCAGTAGCTGTCTGGCAGGCGTCGGGCGATCCGCTCAAAATCACTTGGAGCTGTCTGCCCCAGCGCTGCTGCTGCCGATTTCTTGTCGGCAATGCGGGCATCGCGGCCGCGCTGCTTGTGGCCGAGCCGCAGCACCTCTTCGGCAGCGTCATACAAATCCGTGAGAAGCTGGCGCTTCCAGCTGTTCCACACGCCGGGGCCGACGGCCCGGATATCCACCACGGTCAGGATCAGCAGCAGGCGCAGCCGCTCTGCCGTTGCCACATGCTGGGCAAAATCCAGTATCGTCTTGAAATCGGAAAGATCGCGCTTGAACGCCGTGGCCGACATCAGCAGATGCCAGCGCACCAGCCAGGCGACCGTCTCGGTCTCGACCTCGGAAAGGCCCAGCCGCGGGCAGAGCCGCTCTGCAACTTCGGCACCCAGGATGCTGTGATCCCCGCCGCGGCCCTTGGCGATATCGTGCAGCAGCACAGCCATGTAGAGCACACGGCGCGAATGGATTTGCGCGATGATGGCGGCCGCCAGCGGGTGATCCGCCTTCAGATCGCCATTTTCGATGCGGGCGAGCAGGCCGATGGCGCGGATGCTGTGCTCGTCGACCGTGTAATGATGATACATGTCGAACTGCATCTGCGCCACCACGCGGCCGAAATCGGGAATGAAGCGGCCGAATATGCTCGCCTCGTTCATCCAGCGCAGCACATTTTCGGCATTGCGCGGCGATGTGAGGATATCGAGAAACATGGCGTTGGCCGAAGCGTTCTGGCGCACCTTGTGGTCGATCCGCTTGGCGTCGCGCCGGGCAGACCGCATGGCTTGAGGGTGGATTTCCAGTCCATATTTGTCTGCCAGCCAGAACAGCTCGATCAGCCGCACCGGCTGTTCGGCGAGAAAATCATCATGCGGCAGGGCAAGGCGTCCGCGATCCATGACAAAGCCGTTGAGCTTGCGGCTGCGCCCCCGCAGACTGGGAAGGAAATGCCAGCCCCTCGGGCTGTTCTGCTCGTCGAGATGGGCGAGGAACAACCCGGTCAGATCGCCCACCATTTTTGCGTTCAGGAAATAATATTGCATGAAGCGTTCGACGCCCGATTTGCCCGGCCGATCGGCAAAGCGCATCCGCGCGGCCACATCGCGCTGCACGTCAAAGGTCAGCCGGTCCTCGGCCCGGCCGGTAAGAATGTGCAGGTGGCAGCGCACGGCGAGGAGGAAATTCTCGGCGCGTTCGAATTGGCGCAATTCGCCGCGCGTCAGCAAGCCTGCATCAACCAGGCCGCCCACCGTGTCGACCTTGTGCAGCCATTTGCCGATCCAGAACAATGTGTGCAGGTCGCGCAGGCCGCCCTTGCCCTCCTTCACATTGGGCTCCACCACATAGCGGCTGTCGCCCATGCGCTGGTGGCGGGCCTCCCGTTCGGCCAGCTTTTCGGCGATGAACTGTTTCGCGCTGCCGGCCACCACCTCGGCATCAAAGCGCGCCTGTGCCTCTGCATACAGCGCCTGATCGCCCCACACGAAGCGCGCCTCGAGCAAGGCGGTGCGGATCGTGAGGTCGGCCCGCCCCTGGTGGATCATTTCATCGAGGCTGCGGCTGCTATGGCCCACTTTAAGGCCCAGATCCCACAGCAGATAGAGCATGGTTTCGATCACCTGTTCGGCCCAGGGGGTCTGCTTGGTGGGCGTCAGAAAGGCGATGTCGATGTCGCTATAGGGTGCCATTTCGCCGCGCCCATAGCCGCCCACGGCGACGATGGTCAGGCGTTCGCCGGTTGTGCGGTTGCGCGGGGGGATGAGGTGGGCAAGGATCGTATCATGAAGCAGGCGGATGATCTGATCGATCAGAAAGCTCTGTGCCGCGGCGGCGCGCATCCCGTCCGATGGAGCCGCCTCCAGCCTGCGCGCAATATCGGCGCGCCCTTGTTTCAGGGCCTGGCCAAGTGCAGCAAGCACGGCACCGCGCAGCGCGGCGCGATCGCCCGCATGCTGCTCTGCGGCAAGGGCAATCGTCTCTGCCAGGCCGCGCCGGTCGATCAGGGCGCGGCGATCACGGATCAGGCCATAGCGATCGCTCATCGGGGCGTGTCCCCATGGCCCGCGTCGACGAGGGCTTTCAGCTGGTAAAGCATCTCGAGCGCCTCACGCGGGCTGAGATGATCGGGGTGGATGTCCGCCAGTGCCGTGCGCAGCGGATCGGCAGGCGCTGGCGCTGCGGCCGGCAGCGAGGCAAAGAGCGGCAGATCATCAAGCCCTGCCGCCAGGCCGCCTGTTGCCGCACGCCCTGCCTCCAGCTTGTCCAGCACCGCAGTTGCGCGTGCGATCACATCGGCGGGCATGCCTGCCAGCCGGGCCACGGCAAGGCCATAGCTGCGATCGGCCGGCCCTTGCGCCACCTCGTGCAGCAGCACCAGATCGCCCTGCCATTCGCGGGCGCGCACATGGTGCAGCGAAAGTGCATCCAGCCGCTCCGCCAGCCGCGTCAGCTCATGATAATGGGTGGCAAACAGGCAGCGGCACCCGATCCGGTCATGCATTGCCTCCGTCACGGCCCAGGCCAGCGCGAGACCATCATAGGTTGAGGTTCCCCGGCCGATCTCATCGAGAATGACAAAGCTCTGTGCTGTCGCACTGGCCAGGATTGCCGCGGTTTCGACCATTTCCACCATGAAGGTCGATTGCCCGCGCGCCAGATTGTCCGAAGCGCCGACCCGGCTGAACAACCGGTCGACCAGGCCGATCGTCGCCGATTGCGCAGGCACGAAGCTGCCCGCCTGCGCGAGCAGGATGATGATCGCATTCTGCCTTAGAAAGGTGGATTTGCCGCCCATGTTGGGCCCGGTCACCAGCCACAGCCGATCCTGCGGGCCCAGCGTCAGATCATTGGCCACAAAGGCTTTGCCGGCTGTGCGCTGGGCTGCCTCCACCACCGGATGCCGCCCGCCCACAATCTCCAGCTGTGCCTCATGGGTCAATGCCGGGCGGCACCAGCCACCTTCGGCAGCACGCTCGGCCAGGGCGGCGGCCACATCGATGCGGGCCAGCGCATCGGCGGTTGCGGCCAGCGGCTGCGCCGATGCCATCACCAGTGCGATCAGGCTTTCAAGATGCGCGGCCTCTGCCGCCAGTGCGTGGCCGCCCGCTTCGGCAATGCGCTGTGCCTCTTCATGCAGGGCAAGCGCATTGAAGCGCACCACCCCCGCCAGGGTCTGCCGGTGGGCAAAGCCGCTGTCGGCCGCCATCAGAGCATCGGCATGGCGCGCTGGCACCTCGATATGATAGCCCAGCACGGCATTGTGGCGGATTTTGAGGCTGGCAATGCCGGTTTCGTCCCGATAGCGCGCTTCCAGTGCGGCAACGGCGCGCCGCCCGTCCGCGCCAGCTGTGCGCAACGCATCGAGCGCGGCGTCATAGCCGGGCGCGATATATCCACCCTGCGCCGTCTCGGTCGGCGGCTGCTCCACCAGCGCGCGGGTCAGTTCGTCGATCAGGCTGCCATGCCCGATCAGCTGTGGCAGCAGCTCTGCCAGCAGCACGGGCAGCGGGTCTTGATCTGAGGAAACGGCCTCGGTCAAAAGGCCATGGAGCGCAAAGGCGGCATTCAGCGCATCGCGAATCTGCCCCAGATCCCGGGGGGAGCCGCGTCCCGCCGCGATCCGGCCCAGCGCCCGCGCCAGATCAGGCTGATGACGCAACGCATCGCGCAGGCGGGCCCGCAGCAGGCTCGCATCGTGCATCCAGCCAACCAGATCATGCCGCGCCGCAATCGCCGACAGTTCGGCAAGCGGCGCTGCCAGGTCCTCCGCCATCAGCCGCGCGCCCGCTGCCGTGACCGTGCGATCGAGCGCATCGAGCAGGCTGCCGGCCCGCCCGCCCTGGGCCGATCGGCTGATGTCCAGGCTCGCTCGCGTGGCGGCGTCGATGGCCATGGTGGCAAGCCGTGTTGCGGCCGTGGGGGGCTTCAGCAGGGGCATCTGGCCACAGCCGGTCTGCCGCACATAGGCCATCAGCCCAGCAAAGGCAGCAAGCTCGGCCCGGCCGTGCTGCGTCTCGATGTTGCCCGTGCCAAACAGCGTGGCCAGATCCTGCGCGCCGGTGGTGGAGGAAAAATCAGCATCGGGCCGCGGCACCAGCGCGTCCGCATAGGGACCAAGCGGCAGCGGCAGCGATTGCGCGGCAATGATTTCGGATGGCGCGAGCCGGGCCAGCTCTGCCCCCAGCATGCCGGGGGCAAGCGGCATCAGCATGGTCGCCCCGGTGGAGATGTCGCAGGCCGCGATCGCGAGGCTGTTGCCGCTGCCGCTGCCGCCACTGCTGCCAATGGCGACCAGCCAGTTGCTGCGTGCGGCGTCGAGCAGGCTTTCCTCGGTCAGCGTGCCGGGCGTGACGGTGCGGATGATGGCGCGTGCGACCAGTGCCTTGGAGGCATGGCCGGCTGCGCGGGCCCGCGCCTTTGCCTCGGCCGGCGTCTCCGTCTGTTCGGCAATGGCCACCCGGTGCCCGGCCCGGATCAGCCGGGCGAGATAGGCTTCGGCTGCGTGCACCGGCACGCCGCACATCGGCACGGCCTCGCCGCCCTGCTCGCCCCGGCTGGTAAGCGCAATATCGAGCGCGGCGGCGGCGATTTTCGCATCGTCGAAAAACAGCTCGAAAAAGTCCCCCATCCGGTAAAAGAGCAGGCAATCGGGGGCCTGCGCCTTCAGCGCATGATATTGGGCCATCATTGGCGTCAGCGCCTTTGCAGCCGCAGTCGGATCACCCAGTGCCATAGCCCGCCTGCGTTAGCGCAGGCCGGGCGCGCGCGAAAGGATCAGTTTTCGGCATGGCGCCGCCCGGCCTGTGCATGTGCGCGCTTGCGGGGGCGGGTGCGATACGGCAAAGGCAGGGTCTATGCAGGAGAGGAGTGCCCATGAGCGAAGGCTCTGACGTGCCGTTTTCCGAGCGTGATGCGCTCGCTTATCATGCCGAGGGGCGGCCCGGAAAAATCGAGATCATTGCATCCAAGCCAATGGCGACGCAGCGCGACCTGAGCCTTGCCTATTCGCCGGGCGTCGCGATTCCGGTGCAGGCCATCGCCGATGATCCCGCCCGGGCGTATGACTACACGGCCAAGGGCAATCTGGTTGCCGTGATCTCGAATGGCACGGCCATTCTCGGCCTTGGCAATCTGGGCGCGCAGGCCTCCAAGCCGGTGATGGAGGGCAAGGCTGTGCTGTTCAAGCGCTTTGCCGATGTCGATTCGATCGACCTTGAGGTCGCAACCGAAGATGTTGAGGCCTTTGTCGATGCCGTTGCCCTGCTGGAGCCGAGCTTTGGCGGCATCAATCTGGAGGATATTGCCGCACCGGCCTGCTTCATCATCGAACAGGCATTGCGCGATCGCATGAACATTCCCGTGTTTCACGATGATCAGCATGGCACGGCCATCATCACCGCGGCAGGGCTGATCAATGCCTGCCACATCACAGGGCGGGCGCTGAAGGATGTGAAGGTGGTGGTGAATGGTGCCGGCGCGGCGGCGATTGCCTGCACCGAGCTGATCAAGGCCATGGGCGTGCGGCATGATCATGTGATCCTGTGCGATCGCAAGGGCACGATTTACCAGGGCCGCACCGAAGGGATGGATCAATGGAAGGCGGCGCATGCCGCTGCAACCGATGCGCGCGACCTCGCCTCCGCGCTGGTGGGGGCGGATGTGTTTCTCGGGCTGTCGGCTGCGGGCGCGGTCACCCCGGAGATGGTGACGGCAATGGCGGCCCAGCCGATCATCTTTGCAATGGCCAATCCGGAACCGGAAATTCGGCCCGAACTGGCAAAAGCGGCGCGGCCCGATGCCATTGTGGCCACCGGACGGTCCGATTATCCCAATCAGGTCAACAATGTGCTTGGCTTTCCCTTCATCTTTCGTGGTGCGCTTGATGTGCGGGCGACCACCATCAACGAAGCGATGAAGATTGCCGCTGCCGAGGCGATTGCCTCGCTCGCCCGCCAGCAGGTGCCTGAGGAAGTGGCAGCAGCCTATGGCGGCAAAGCCCCCAGCTTTGGCCCGGACTATATCATCCCCGCCCCCTTTGATCCGCGGCTGATGGAGGTGGTGTCGTCTGCCGTTGCACGGGCTGCCATGGAAAGCGGCGTCGCGCAAAAGCCGATCGACGATATGGATGCCTATCGCAGCCGGCTGAAAGGCCGCCTCAATCCGACCACCTCGGTGCTCACGCTTGCTTATGAACAAGCCCGCGCCAATCCCCGCAGGGTGCTGTTTGCCGAGGCAGAGGAAGAGGTGGTGCTGCGCGCGGCGATTGAATTTCGCGAAGGCGGCTGTGGCACGCCAGTGCTGGTCGGCCGCGAGAGTGTGCGCGACAGGCTGGCCGCGCTTGGTGTCGCCGATCCGGCAAGTTACGAACTGCACAACAGCGTGAACAGCCCGCATGTGCCCGATATGGTGGAGCTGCTTTACGCCCGGCTGAACCGGCGCGGCTATCTGCGCCGCGATGTGGAGCGGATGGTGAACCGCGATCGCAATGTCTTTGGCGCGCTGAT
>CAZFYJ010000056.1:0-10312 GCA_964523215.1 uncultured Sphingomonadaceae bacterium
GACCATGGCCAGCAATCAGGGCGATCACGGCATCGCGATACTGATCGGGATTCTTGACCGTGAGCAGCGGCCCGCCGCCGACTTCAAAGCTGCCGCGGCCAGCTTTCGGAACCGACTTGATAAAGCTGTCGATTTTTGCCTGTGCCTCCGCTGGAGAACCGGTGAGCCGGGCCTTGATATAGACATTGACCCGGCTGGTATCGACGCGGCCGCCATAGGTTATGGCAAGATCCTTATAGTTGGCGCGGGTGACGGGGCGCAGATCGAAATTGCCCGAGACCACCTCCAGCCCGGCCGCTGCCGCCCGATCCATCACGGACAGGAGGATAGTGTGCACCTCTTGCTTGCGGACGGCTTCGTCGCGCGAATCGGACAGCGCAAAGCCCAGAACCACGATCGAATCCGCCTGGCGCCGCAAGCCCACAAGCGGGCGATCAGCCACGAAAAAGGGCGCGCTCTGGCGGCTTGACGTCACCACGATTTCACCCATGCCGCCGCCAGGTGCGGCCTGTGCGGAAACCGGGGTGGCCAGGGGGGCATGAGCCAGAGCGGCCAGAATGGCGAGCGCTGCCAGCATCTGCGCATGAAAATATGGTTTCACGGCCCCTCCCCTGCTGGTGCCTGTTCGTTGCGGCAAGCGTTCAATAATTCCGCAGCAAAGGCAAGCCCGCATGGCCGCACACCGGCTTTTTCTCGCTTTGCGCTGCCCGCGACAATCGGCTAGGCGGGGTCGCATGAGCGAGCTGGTGTCCTTCGGCTATGAAAATGTGCCTCCCGACGAAAAGCGCAAGCGTGTGCGCGGCGTCTTCTCTGATGTGGCGCGATCCTATGACGTTATGAACGATGCCATGTCTGTCGGCGCGCACCGGCTGTGGAAGGATCAGTTTGTGCGCCGCGTCAAGCCGCGCGCCGGGGAGGCCATTCTCGACATGGCTGGCGGCACGGGCGATATCGGCTTCCGGCTGGCCGGTGCAGGTGCCGATGTTACCATCGCCGATATCAATGCAGATATGCTCGCGGTGGGCAAAGAGCGGGCAGCGCGCAAGGGCATTGCCGGCGTCCGCTGGGCAGAGGAAAATGCCGAAAGCCTGAGCTTTGGGAGCGCCGGCTTTGATGCCTACACCATCGCCTTTGGCATCCGCAATGTCACCGATATTCCGGCCGCACTGCGCGAGGCGCACCGCGTTTTGCGCTTTGGCGGACGCTTTTTCTGCCTCGAATTTTCGACAACCACCTGGCCGGGCTTTGATCGGATCTATGATGCCTATTCGCATCATCTGGTGCCGCGCATCGGCAAATGGATTGCGCGCGACGAGGAGAGTTACCGTTATCTCGTCGAATCCATCCGCCGCTTTCCGGATATGCCCAGTTTTGAACGGATGATCGGCGAGGCGGGCTTTGCGCAAACGCGGGCCGAGCCGATCCTCGGCGGCCTGGTGGCCATCCATAGCGGCTGGAAGATCTGAGCCGCCACATCATGCCGTCTGCCGTCACCCATATCTGGCGCCTGCTGCAATGGGGTCGCGTCATCGCGCGGCACGGCGCACTGATCGAGTTTGAGAAATCGGAGATTGTCCCAAAGCCGGTGAAGCGGCTCGCCCGGCTGGCGCGCCTCGGCGCACGCGTGCCGAAGACACCCGATTATGCCGAGGCATTCAAGGCCGTCGGCCCGGCAGCAATCAAGCTTGGGCAGGCGCTTGCCACCCGCCCCGATCTGGTGGGGCTGGACGCTGCCAAAAATCTGCTGATGCTGCAGGATAGCCTGCCGCCGATGCCATTTGACAAGGTGAAGCCGCATATCGAGCAGGCACTGGGCAAGCCGATTGACGCGCTGTTCAGCGAATTTTCGTCCACGGCAATCGGCTCTGCCTCGATGGCGCAGGTTTATCGCGCCACCACCAGCGATGGCCGCCCGGTCGCTGTGAAGGTGCTGCGCCCCGGCGTTGAGGCGCGCTTCCTGCGCGATATCAACACCTATGAATGGGCCGCCGCGCATCTGGAGACAATGGGGGGAGAGGCGGCGCGCCTGCGCCCGCAACTGGTTGTCGCCAATCTCAAGCGCTGGACCGTGCGCGAGCTCGATTTGCGGCGCGAGGCCGCCAGCGCATCCGAACTTGCCGATGCCATGGCCAATGAGCCTGGCTACAAAATTCCGGCCATCGATTGGGATCGCACATCGCGCACGGTGATGACGCTTGAATGGATTGATGGCATCAAGATTTCGAATCGCGATGCGCTGATTGCGGCCGGGCACGATCTTGATGGGCTCGCCAGCCGGCTGGTCCTCGCATTTCTGCACCAGGCCATTTCGCAGGGCTTCTTCCATGCCGACATGCACCAGGGCAATTTGTTTGTGATGGCCGATGGCACCATCGCCGCACTCGATTTCGGCATAATGGGACGCATCAACCGTCAAGCGCGGCTTTGGCTCGCTGAAATATTGTTCGGGCTGATCACGGGCAATTACAAAAGGGTCGCGGAAATCCATTTCGATGCCCAATATGTGCCCGCGCATCACAATGTCGATGAATTCGCAACGGCGCTTCGCGCGGTGGGAGAGCCGATGCGCGGCAAGCCGGTCAGCGAATTGTCGGTCGGGCAGATGCTCGACGGGCTGTTTGCCATCACCCGCGATTTCGACATGCAGGTGCAACCGCATCTGCTGCTGCTCCAGAAAACCATGGTGATGGTCGAAGGTGTGGCAACCAGCCTCAACCCCAACATCAACATGTGGGATACCGCCGCCCCGTTTGTGCGCGAATGGCTGCGCGACGAGCTGGGGCCGGAGGCTGCCGTTGCAGACCGGCTGAAGCAGGATTGGGGCGTGATCATGCGGCTGCCCGATCTGGTGCGCCGGGTCGAAACGCTGCTGCCCAAGCCCGGCGCAGCGCCGCCGCCACCGCCCCTGCCGCACGTGAAGCTGATCTGGGAAAGCACGGCCTGGTCCTTGCTGAAGCCCGCACTTTATCTGGCCACGGGTGCCGCACTGGCCATCGGCATCTTGTGGGCAGGTGCCTGGCCATGATCGCGGCCAAACGGATCCTGCTGATCGTCTCAGGCGGCATCGCGGCCTACAAGGCGCTGGAGCTTGTGCGCCTGCTCAAGCGCCAGGGCATCGCCGTGCGGGCCGTGATGACGCGCAGCGCGGCCGAATTCATCACGCCCCTCTCGCTCGGCGTGATGACCGAGGATCAGGTTTTCGGAGGCATGTTTGACCTCAAGGAAGAGCGGGAGATTGGCCATATCCAGCTTTCACGCCAGGCAGACCTGATCGTCATCTGCCCGGCCACAGCCAATATCCTTGCAAAAATGGCGGCAGGCATTGCCGATGATCTGGCCAGCACCATCCTTCTGGCGACGGACAAGCCGGTGCTTGTCGTTCCTGCGATGAATGTGCGCATGTGGCAACATGCTGCGACACAGCGCAATCTGGCGCAGCTCCGGCGCGATGGCATTGCCATCATGGAGCCTGACAGCGGCGATATGGCCTGCGGCGAATATGGCCCGGGCCGCCTGCCCGAACCGGCCGCCATTGCAGCACATATCTGCGCGCAGCTGAGCCATCCCTTCGATGCAGCGCTCGCCGGGGAGCGCCGTCCGCCCCGGGCGCAGCCGCTATCGGGCAAGCATATCCTGATCACGGCCGGGCCAACCCATGAGGCGATCGATCCGGTGCGCTACATCGCCAATCGCTCATCCGGCCGTCAGGGCTATGCCATTGCCGCAGCTGCAGCCCGCGCCGGTGCACGAGTGACGCTGGTGAGCGGACCGGTGGCGCTGGCAACCCCGCCCGGGGTCTCCCGCATCGATGTGGAAAGCGCGCTGGAGATGGAGCGCGCCGTGGCCGCCGCGCTGCCTGCCGATGCCGCGATCATGGTGGCAGCCGTTGCGGACTGGCGGGCAGCAGACATTGCGGCAGACAAGATCAAGAAAAGCGGTGCCGCCCCTGCCCCGCTGCCGCTGGTCGAAAATCCGGACATTCTGGCCACGCTCGCAGCATCGCCCCATCGGCCGCGCCTGCTGATCGGCTTTGCGGCCGAAACCCGCGACGTGATTGACCATGCGAGGGCCAAGCTGGCGCGCAAGGGGTGTGACTGGATTGTCGCCAACGACGTGACGGCCGATCCGATGGGCGGCGCGCTGAACCGGGTGCATATCGTGACGCAATCAGGCGTTGACAGCTGGGATCGTCTCACCAAGGAGGCTGTATCCGAAGCTCTTGTGGAAAAAATTGCCCATGCCCTCTCTACAGACGCATCCGCAGATGTCGCCGATTGAGATCGCCATCAAGCGCCTGCCCAATGGCGGCGGCCTTCCCTTGCCCGCCTATGCAACGCCAGGCGCAGCCGGCATGGACATTGTGGCAGCCGAAAGCCTGCTGCTCAAGGCCGGGCGCCGCCATGCCTTTGCCACCGGCTTTGCGATGGCGATCCCCGATGGCTATGAGGCGCAGGTCCGGCCACGATCGGGCATGGCGCTCAACCATGGCATCACCTGCCTGAACAGCCCGGGCACCATCGACAGCGATTATCGCGGCGAGATCAAGGTCATTCTCGCCAATCTGGGAGATAGCGATGTCGCCATCAACCGCGGGGACCGGATCGCCCAGCTGGTCATCGCGCCAGTGCAGCGCGCGCATTTTGCCGAAGTCAGCGAGCTGGCAGACACGGTTCGCGGCGAGGGCGGCTTTGGTTCGACCGGCAAGGCAGCATCGTTAACTTCCATTCCACCAAAGCGTTCCTGATCGGGGCATAACCACGCCGGGCCTTTTGGCGGCTTGGGTCATGCGCCACAATCGCCTATATTCCTTGCAGATTTTCGAATCGATCTGGAGGACGACATGGCGGAATTCGGGCTGATCATCGCATTGGCAGCGCAGGCAGCAGCGGTTGGCCGGACAGATGCGGGCGCTGCGCGGACCATCACCCCGCCCCATTTGGCCAATGCCTGCATCGATGCGCTGGGGGCCGTCGGCAGCCAGCCGGCCGGCATCCAGACTGTCGACGGCAGCCGGATGAAGAAGCCCGCAGATCTTGTGCGTGCCCGCAAGGCCAGCAAATCAGTCGCGCCGATCATCGTGCAGGGCGGCAATTTTCGCGGCGCGGATTTCCGGAAAATCGCAGTGACCAATATCTGCTTTGTCGGAACCGATCTGGCCAATACACGCTGGGCCAGAGCCAATGCCAATGGTGCTGCATTTGTCGATGCCGATCTTTCGGGCGCTGATTTGTCTGATGCCACGATGGCCCGGGTGCTTTTTCGCAATGCCAAGCTGGAGGGCGCACGGGCCAACCGGGCCGAACTGAGCGGCGGCCAGTTCGATGGTGGCTGGCGCGGCAGCCTTGCCAATCTGAACCTGGATAGCGCGCAGCTGACGGGATTTTCCTTTGTCTGCGGCCTTGGCGAAGACAATGGCTGCCCCTTTGACCGCAAGGGTATGACGGCGCGCGGTGCCGATCTGACCGCGGCGCGCCTTTCCAGCATGGCATTTTGGGAACTGGACCTGCGCGGGGCGAAGATTGACCGCACGGAAATCAACTTCGATACGCTGCGCCTTCTTTCAGGCGCGTCGCTTGCCGGCCCACTGATTGTGCGCGGGGGGGACGCAAGCGTGACGCTGGAAGCAGCGGAGGTGCCCGCCGTGCTGGCGGCCTTGCCCGGGCCCGCAAATGAGGGCGCAGCGGCCTGCACGGAGGATACGGCAACGCTTGCCAATATCCTGTGCAACGCGCGCGGAACCCCTCTTGAGGCGCTGGCACGCGATGTTGCAACGCTTGAGGGCATGGATGCAGCGCTCGCTGCCAACAGCGCCCGCGCCTATCTCAACCGGCTGAACAGCTGCTTCGGCAAGGAAATGGTGCAGGCGCGCATCTGTGTGACAGACAATATGAAGGATCGTCGCGAAAGGCTGGCACAGGCGCTGGCCAATCGCACCTGGCTGAAGCCGGGCGAGCGTGCGCTCTTTGTTCGCGTCGATGATGCGCTTGCCACGGCCGTTGCCAGCCGCCCAGCGCTGCAAAGGCTCTCGCCTGCAATCGCCGGCATGGCGACCAGCTATGTCGTGGTGCAGCTGAACAGCCGTGGCTTTGCATCCATGCGTGGTGCCGCACTGACGCAGAGCGGCGATCGCTGCTATCTCTCGGCGAATGACATGCGCCGGATGACCACCACAGGCTGGTTCAACGCGGGCTATGCACAGCCCGGGACGATCGGGCGACGCACGACCAATGTCCCGGTGCCACTGGCGCGCATCTGGAATGCGCGGGCCGAAATTGCACCCTCCAGCTTTGCCGATGAGGGCGAAGGAGACAGCCGGTTGGGCAGCTTCACCAGCTGCAACTCGACCGCCGGATTTGGCGGCATGATGGTGAAATTGCCGATCAGCGATCAGGCCTTTGCCACCCTGTGGACGTCGCTGGAGCAAAAAATGCCGCTGGCCGCCCCGGTTGCCGCTGCTGCCAAATAAGCTCCGGCGGCGCGCTTTAGAGCGGTTTCCTATTTGACGGTGTCAGCTCGAGCGCGCTGTCCTGTTGATTTGCCGCGCTTTCCTGGTCGCCAAGTGAGTGCAACTTGCTTGAAAACGCTCTAGGCCTGCTTCTTCTGCTGCCGGTAGCGATGCAGCAGTGGCTCGGTATAGCCTGACGGCTGGGCCACACCCTCGAAAATCAGGGCGCGTGCCGCCTGAAACGCCAAACTGTCCGGTGTCAGCGCCTGATACAGCGGATCGCCGCTGTTCTGGGCGTCGACCTTTTGCGCCATGGCGATCAGCGCGGCGTCGACCTGCGCTTGCGTGCACACGCCATGCAACAGCCAGTTGGCGATATGCTGCGAACTGATGCGCAGCGTCGCACGGTCCTCCATCAGGCCGATGTCGTGGATGTCCGGCACCTTGGAACACCCCACCCCCTGATCGATCCAGCGCACGACATAGCCGAGAATGCCCTGCACATTATTGGCCAGCTCCTGCTGCACATCCGCATCCGCCCAGTTGTGCCCCAGCGGTGCAACCGGAATGGTCAGCAGCGCATCGAGGCCCGGGGGAGGCGTGGATGCGAGGCTGCGCTGCACGGCAAAGACATCGACCATGTGATAATGCATGGCATGCAGCGTTGCCGCGGTTGGCGAGGGGACCCAGGCGGTGTTCGCGCCCGCCTGCGGGTGGCTGATCTTCTGCACCATCATTGCCTTCATCAGATCCGGCATGGCCCACATGCCCTTGCCGATCTGCGCCTTTCCTGAAAGCCCGCAGGCAAGGCCGATCTGCACATTGCGGGCCTCATAGGCCTGAATCCAGCCGCTGGCCTTCATCTCCGCCTTGCGGATCATAGGCCCGGCGCGCATCGCAGTGTGAATTTCATCGCCCGTGCGATCGAGAAAGCCGGTGTTGATGAACACGATCCGATCTTTCACGGCATGGATGCAGGCCGCCAGATTGGCACTGGTGCGGCGCTCTTCATCCATCACGCCCACCTTGATCGTGTGGCGATCCAGCCCAAGCACATCTTCAACCGCATCGAACAGGTCGTTGGTGAAGGCGCATTCCTCCGGCCCGTGCTGCTTTGGCTTGACGATATAGATGGAGCCAGTGCGGCTGTTGCGACGGGCACCAAGGCCGCGCAGATCGTGCATGCCGCACAGCGCAGTGAACAGTGCATCCAATATGCCTTCGGGAGCCTCGCTGCCATCGGGCAGCAGCACGGCCGGGCTGGTCATCAGATGGCCGACATTGCGCACGAACATGAGGCTGCGGCCCGGCAGCTGCAGCTCGCCCCGCATCCGATCCGGCGCCAGCGTGCGCAGCATCGGCGTGCCACCTTTTTCGAAACTGGCGCTCAAATCGCCCCGCATCAGGCCGAGCCAGTTGGCATAGCCCTTCACCTTGTCTTGCGCATCAACGGCCGCAACCGAGTCTTCCAGATCGATGATCGCCGTCAACGCCGCTTCGAGCACGACATCGGCAATGCCATCAGGGTCATTCTGGCCGACCGGATGATCACGATCGATCACCAGTTCAATATGCAGGCCATTGTTCCTGAACAATTTTCGCTTCTCGTCGGTGGCAACCAGCAGCGGGCAGTCCGCTGCCTGCCAGCCAGGGATCGCCTGATCAAGAAATGCCTTTGCGGCGGCCACCACCGCGGCCCCGCGTGCGGCATCATAGCCGCCCGGCGCGGCCGGCGGCGCATCGAGGACGTCCGTGCCATAAAGCGCATCATAAAGGCTGCCCCAGCGCGCATTGGCAGCATTCAGGACAAAGCGATCGTTCAGCGCCGGCACCACCAGCTGCGGCCCGGCCAGCTTTGCAATTTCCGGATCGACATTGCGCGTGCCAATCGCAAAGGGCGCAGGCTCTGGGACAAGATAGCCAATCTCCCGCAGAAACGCCTGATAGGCTGCCATATCCGCAATCGGGCCAGGATGATTGGCGTGCCATGCGTCCAGCTGCGCCTGCAGCGTCTCGCGCTGTGCCAGGAGCACCCGGTTGGCGGGAACAAAGCGGGCAAGCAACGCGGCCAGCCCGGCCCACAGCGCTTCTGGCTCGATGCCGGTGCCCGGCAGCGCCTGTTCCTCAACAAATGCCGCAAGCACGGTGGCGACATCAAGCCCCGCCCGCTTCACATAGCTTTCCGTCATCACACCACTTCTCCCAGCTCGCAGCCATGCATCTCCTTCCCCGCACCGCAGGGCAGAAGCAATCGGATTTTCCCGGGGAGGGTGCTTGCGGACGCGCGCAAAAGCCGCGCCCCCAGGCTTATTTCTTTGTCAGCGAAAGCCCGCCAAAGCGCTTGTTGAAGCGCGCGACCTGCCCACCTGCATCAAGCAGCTTGCCAGTGCCGCCGGTCCACGCCGGGTGCGCCAGCGGATCAATTTCGAGCAGCAGCGTATCGCCTTCCTTGCCCCAGGTCGAACGCGTTTCAAAGACGGTTCCGTCCGTCATCTGCACCTTGATCATGTGATAATCGGGGTGGGTATCTTTTTTCATGTCACTGTCCTGATGCGCGGCTGGTTTCCGACCAGCCGCTGGAAATGGAACCGGGCCGATAGCGACTGGTGCGGCGAATTGCAACAGGCTTGGCGAAAGAGGCGCCGCTGGTGCAGGGTGGAAGACCTAGTCTGCGGCAGGCGGATCCGCAATCATCGCGGTAAAGCTGCATTCGGCAGCCAGTGCGCCCTCGATCCGCGCCTCGCCCGCAAAGCGGCAGATGGTGCGCTTGTTCTGGACGATCGAGACGTGGAGATCGAGCAGGCATCCCGGTTCCACCGGCTTGCGAAACTTCGCGCCATCAATGGCCATGAAATAGACCAGCTTGTTGGCATTGGCGAGGCCAAGCGATTCGATGGCAAGGATCGCGGCTGCCTGCGCCATGGCCTCGACAATCATCACGCCGGGCATGATCGGCCGACCTGGGAAATGGCCCTGAAAGAAGGGTTCATTCATGGTGA
This sequence comes from uncultured Sphingomonadaceae bacterium, assembly GCA_964523215.1. Taxonomy (GTDB): domain Bacteria; phylum Pseudomonadota; class Alphaproteobacteria; order Sphingomonadales; family Sphingomonadaceae; genus CAZFYJ01. The sequence goes on from CAZFYJ010000056.1 coordinate 9,445, forward strand.
CGCCCTTCACTGCGTGGATCGACTGGTTCAGCGTCATGCCGACCACCCGATCCACCAGCAACATGGGGTAACGATGCGGGATCAGCGCCAAAATGCGCCGGATATCCGCTGCGCCGATCATGGCGCCCCCTTCTTGCTCTCCCCCTTCAGCCATCGGCGAGCGACCTTAGCGGCTGTCCGGCTGGCTGGCAGGCGCAGGAGCAGGGCTGGGCGTGCCGACGGCCGGCGCCGTGGGCGCTGCGGGCTGGGCCTGGGCTGCTGCCCGCGCTGCAGCCTGCGCCGCCTGCACCAGTTGACCCGGCCGATAGCCTGCCGGCGGCACAATCTGCACTTGCGGGATCAGGATGTTATACTCATCGACCAGCGCCTGGGTGATATCGACCGTGTTTTCGCGCGCGATGATGACATTGGGCGCAATCAGGAGGTCAATGCCGCGCTTGCGCATGGCGCTGCGGATGGCCTCGCTCTCCTTCAGCGCCATCTGCTCTTCGATATAGGCCAGCGCCAGATCGATCTGCTGCGACAACTGGCCGATTTCCTGCTGGGCAGCCTGCTGCTTGGCCTGATAGGCGCGCGCTGCAGGCTCCAGCAGCTTGGGATTGGCCTGGTTGGCCGGCTTCTTGGCATCTTCCTCCAGCTTGAGGCCCATTGCCTGCAGCTCGGCATTCAGCACGCGCGCCCGCGAATCCCTGGCCTCGATCTGCGCCTTATAAGTCACCTGCATTTGCTCCATCGCCAGCTTGTACGCGTTGGAGAGCACCATTGCGGCCTCCTGATTGGCCGTGGCGATGCCCTGCGCCCCGCCGCGGCTGCGCGCGGGCGCAGGCGATGCGGCGGGCGCGGCTGCAACGGGCGTGCTATCGCGCTT
>CAZFYJ010000057.1:0-10259 GCA_964523215.1 uncultured Sphingomonadaceae bacterium
GCAGCTGTTTGCCGATGTGCCCGAGGCACTGGCCAACACGCTGGTGGTGGCGCAACGATGCGCGGTCATGGCGCCAAAGCGCAAGCCCATCCTCCCCACGCTGGCCGATGATCCTGCCGCCGAGGAACAGCAGCTGCGCGCCGATGCACGGGCCGGGCTGGAGGCCCGCCTCGCCCGCATCCCCGCGCTCTCTGCAGAGGAACGCGACCGCTATCAGGAGCGGCTGGCGTTCGAGCTCGACGTGATCGCCAAAATGGGGTTTTCCGGCTATTTCCTCATCGTTGCCGATTTCATCAAATGGGCCAAGGGGCAAGATATTCCGGTGGGGCCGGGGCGCGGCTCCGGTGCGGGATCTCTGGTTGCATGGGCGCTGACCATCACCGATCTCGATCCGATCCGCCTTGGTCTTCTGTTTGAGCGCTTTCTCAATCCTGATCGCGTGTCCATGCCCGATTTCGACATTGATTTCTGCGAAACGCGGCGGGGCGAGGTGATCCGCTATGTCCAGGAACGCTATGGCCGCGACTCCGTGGCACAGATCATCACATTCGGAACGCTGAAGGCCCGTGCGGCGCTGAAGGATGTCGGGCGCGTGTTGCAGATTGGCTATGGCCAGCTCGACCGACTGGCAAAGCTGGTGCCAAATGTGCCCACCGATCCCAAGACCTTGGATCAGGCACTGGCTGAAGTGCCAGAGCTGATGCGCGAGGTTCGCAGCGATCCGCGCATCCGCAAGCTGTTTGATCTTGCACGCCAGATAGAGGGCCTGCCCCGGCATAGCTCCACTCATGCGGCAGGCGTGGTGATTGGCGATCGCCCGCTTTCGGAGCTGGTGCCGCTTTATCGCGATCCGCGATCGGATATACCGGTCACGCAGTTCGACATGAAGTATTCCGAAGCGGCCGGGCTCGTGAAATTCGATTTTCTCGGCCTGAAGACGCTCTCCGTGCTCAAGGAAGCACAACGTCTGCTCGGCCTGCAGGGGATCGACATTGATATGGATGCCCTGCCGCTCGATGATGCGGAGACCTATGCGTTGCTCCAGCGCGGGGATACGGTCGGGGTGTTCCAGTTTGAATCGGAGGGCATGCGTCGCGCGCTTGCCCAGATCAAACCCACCAATTTCAGCGACATCATTGCCATCGGTGCATTGTTCCGTCCCGGCCCGATGGACAATATCCCGCTCTTTGCCGATCGCAAAAATGGCCGGGTCGCGATCGACTATCCGCATCCGATGCTGCAAGACATCCTTCAGGAAACCTATGGCATCATCGTCTATCAGGAACAGGTGATGCAGGCCGCGCAGGTGCTTGCCGGCTATTCGCTGGGCGAGGCCGATCTCCTGCGCCGGGCGATGGGCAAAAAGCTGAAAGCAGAGATGGATGCGCAGCGCGCCCGCTTTGTGGAAGGGGCCGGCCTGAACGGCATTGATCAGGGCCAGGCCAATGCCTTGTTCGATCTGATCGACAAATTTTCCGGCTATGGCTTCAACAAGAGCCATGCCGCCGCTTATGCTGTGCTTTCCTATCAGACCGCCTGGCTGAAAACGCATCACCCGCAGGCTTTTTTTGCAGCATCCATGACATATGACATGCACGCGACCGACAAATTGTCGGTTTTCGTTGATGATATGCGCCGCCTGGATGTGACACTGCTGCCGCCGTGCATCAATCGCAGCGAGGCCGATTTCACGCTGGAGCGCGACGGCGGCGGGCTGGCCGTGCGCTATGCATTGGGCGGCCTGAAAGGGGTTGGCGAAAAGGCGATGGAGCATCTGGTGGCCGAGCGCGCCGCACGGGGTGATTTCCTCTCGCTCGATGATCTGGCAGACCGGCTCGATGCGCGCAGCATCAACCGGCGACAGCTGGAGGCGCTGATCGCCGGCGGCGCACTCGATTGCCTCAATCCCCGGCGCGCCGTCATCCACGCCGGCACGGACATGATCCTTGCCACAGCGGCAGAGGCCGCCCGGCAGCGCGAAAGCGGTCAGGGAGGGCTGTTTGGCGGCGATGTGGACAAGGCACCGCAGATCATCCTGCCCGATGTGCCCGAATGGCGCGAAGCCGAACAGCTGGAGCATGAGCGCGCGGCATTCGGCTTCCATTTTTCGGGCCATCCGCTGGATCAGTTTGCCGACCTGCTGGCGCAGAATCAGGCCCGCAGCCATGCCCAGATTTGCGAGAGCTTCACATCGGGCGCAAGCCGTGCACCCGCACGGATGGCGGCGCTGATCGAGGGGGTGCGCTGGCGCACCTCGCAAAAGGGGCGTCGCTACATGTCCGTCAATCTGAGCGACCGGTCCGGCCAGTATGAGGCAAATTGCTTTGACGAGCAGGCAGCCAAATGGCTCGACAGCCTTGGGAGCGCGCAGACATGCGTGCTGCTTGATGTCGAAATCGACGTGCCGGAGGGGCAGGATGTTCCCCGCATCGGCATTCGCGGCGTGACGCCGCTGGCAGAGCTTTCGAGCCGCCAGCCGGTCGAGCGGCTGCTTTTTGCGGCGGATGTGGCAGCGCTGCGGGAGATTGCCGCACTGATCGCCCGCAAGGGGAGCGCCCATAGCGCCATCATCCGCATATGCTTGCTCGATCGCGGGCGCAGCGTGGGCGAGCTTCGCCTGCCTGGCTGCTACAGTCTTGACGCGGCCGATTGGGATCGGCTCAATCGCTTTGCAACGCTGCCTGATGATGAACTGATTGCAGCCGAATAAGGAGAAAGACGCGCGATGATGCTGGGGGCGATGCAGGATTTTCCGTTGCGGCTGACGCATTTGCTCGATCATGCCGAGCGCGAGCATGGCGAGGCAGAGATTGTATCGCGCTGGGCCGATGGCCGTACGACCCGCAGCAACTGGCAATCTTTGGCGCATGATGCCCGCAAATGCGCGCAGATGCTCCACGCGCTCGGGATCGGCAGTGGCGACCGGGTGGCAACATTGGCGATGAACCATGCCTACCACATGACGGCCTGGTATGGCGCGATGGGGCTTGGCGCTGTGCTGCACACCGTCAACCCGCGGCTGTTTTCCGAACAGCTGATCTATATCTTCAACCATGCGGAAGACCGTGTGCTCTTCTATGATGTGGCGTTTCAGCCGCTCGTCGATGCCCTCAGGCCGCAGCTGCAGACGATCGAGCATTTCATTCCATTCGATGCAGACGATGATGCAAATGGATTTCGCCAGCGGATTGACGCCTTTGACGGCGCATTTGCCTGGGCGCAGGCTGATGAGCGCGCGCCCGCCGGCCTGTGCTATACCAGCGGAACCACCGGCAATCCGAAGGGCGTGCTTTACGAGCATCGCTCCAACATGCTGCATGCGCTGGCTTCCATTCAGCCCGACATTTTCGATCTTTCCGCCCGTGCGGTGATGCTGCCTATCGTCCCGATGTTTCATGCAAATGCGTGGGGGCTGCCCTTTTCGGCAGCGGCCGTCGGCTGCAAGATGGTGCTCAGCGCGGTCAACGATCCGGCCGTGCTGTGGCCGTTGATCCGCGAGGAGGGAGTCACCCACAGCGCCGGCGTGCCCACCGTCTGGCTGGGCCTGTTTCAGGCAATGGATGCGGAACGATCCACCGACTATGGCCGGTTGCGCCACATCATCATTGGCGGATCGGCGGCACCGCGTGCCATGATCGCCCGGTTCATGGGCGCGGGCATTCGCATCGGCCATGCCTGGGGCATGACGGAAACCTCACCGATCGGAACGATGGGCGCGCTGCCGATGAACTGGGATGAGCTGGATTTCGAGGCCAAGGTCGATCTGATCTGCCTGCAGGGCCGGCCACCCTTTGGCGTTGAGCTGCGCACTGTGGATGATGATGGCGCTGTGCTGCCACGCGACGGCACGAGCAGCGGACGGCTTCAGGTGCGCGGGCCATGGGTGCTCAAGCAGTATTTTCAGGATATGTCCGGGCCGTGCGTGGATGATGGCAACTGGTTTGATACCGGCGACGTCGCCATTCTGCATCCAAGTGGCATCATGCAGATCACCGATCGGGCAAAGGATGTGATCAAATCCGGCGGCGAGTGGATCAGTTCGATCGAGCTTGAAAATGCCGCCATGGGTTGCCCCGGCGTCGCCGAAGCGGCGGCCATCGGCATTCATCACCCGAAATGGGATGAACGGCCGCTCCTCATCATCGTGCGCGCATCCGGTAGCGCGATCAGTGCAGATGATGTGCGGGCCTATCTGGATGGGCGTATTGCCAAATGGTGGATGCCCGATGCCATCGAATTTGTGGACGAACTGCCACATACGGCCACCGGAAAAATCCTGAAGCGTGCCCTGCGCGAGCGGTTTGCCGATTACCGGCTGTCCGCAGGCTAGGGCGTGTCCGCTTTTGGTGGAATCACAAGGGGTGCCGGCTTGTTGTTTTGCCGCAAAGTCTAGACCATCAGGTGTTCCACCTGATTGGACATCACCCTGGGCCTGTCAGCGCTCAGTGAGGCGGGGCATCAGCTCCACAAAGTTGCACGGGCGATGGCGGCTGTCGAGCTGGGTGCTGAGGATGCCGTCCCACCCGTCTGCAACTGCGCCCGACGAGCCGGGCAGGGCAAAGATATAGGTGCCGCGCACCACGGTTGCACAAGCGCGGGACTGGATCGTCGAGGTGCCGATATTGGCATAGCTCAGCCAGCGAAACAGCTCGCCAAAGCCCGGGATCATCTTGCCGCCGAGCCGCTCCAGCGCCTCTGGCGTCACATCCCGCCCGGTTACGCCCGTGCCGCCGACGGTGATGACGCAATCAACCGCGGGATCGTCGATGGCGTTGGTCAAATGCGCGATGATCAGATCCAGCTCGTCACGAACAATGCGCCGATAGGCGACTTTGTGGCCGGCATCGGTAATCTTGTCCGCAAGCAACCGGCCCGAAACATCGTTCTTGTTCGTGCGGGTGTCCGAAATGGTCATCACCGCAATCGAAACCGGGATGAACGGCAGCGTCTCGTCGATTGGCATGATCGATGGTCCCCCTGATATATGCGGACATGGCACGAGCGCCAGACCATCATGTCATTAACGACCAGCAGCGACAATATTAAGGGGTGAGCGAACATTTCGGTTTGCAGGGAAATCCGGCCAGCGATTTGCCGCCAGCGCCGCGCGGCTCACCATAGGCGCGCCGCTCTGCTCCTGGTACATCCAGTAATTGCGCAGCACCGCGACAACATAGCCGCGCGTTTCCCAGAACGGGATGGATTCGATGTAAAGCAGGGGATCATCCTGCTGGACAATCTGCGTGTTCCAGCGGCCGACCGGGGTAAGGCCTGCATTATAGGCTGCAATCACCTTGGGCAGCTGTGCACCGGTGACGGGGTTTCGGGCCAGATATTCGAGATAGGATTGCCCATATTCAAGGTTTACGGCTGGATCGAACAAATTGGTCGATGCCGTGGTCGCGCTGGCCTTGCCACCCATATAGCGTGCCGTGGAAGGGAGGACCTGCATCACGCCTTTGGCGCCCGCAGGGCTTGAGGCATCGATATCGAAGCCGGATTCCTGAAGTCCATGTGCAAAGACCAGCGCGGGATCGACGCGCCAGCCCGCCAGCGGCTGCCATTTTGGGGCGGGGAAGCGGGCAAAGCGATCCAGCTTTGCGCCGCGCTGCCCATTATGCGCCAGAAAATACTGCGTTTGCGGCAAATTGATCTGCCCGGCCAGCCGCACCAGATCGTCATGCTCGCCGGCATCGCCAATGCGGGCCTGAAAGCGGATCATCTGATCGGCGGCGGCCTGCTCACCGATTTCGGAGAGCGCAACGGCGATTCGCATATTCTGGTTGCCCGGCAAAGCGGCAACGGGAGCCGAGGGCGCGTGCGGGATGCCGAGCGCTTCTGCTGCCAGCAGCCCGTAAAAGCCTTGATCAAATTGCGCGGCCTGGCGCAGACGGCTCTGCACGGCCTGGGGGTTGCCGGCTGCCTGATGCGCCCGCGCAGCCCAATAGAGGGCGGCAGAGATCATTTCATTGTCGCGTATGCCGCGGGTGGCAAGGGCATCAAAGCTCGCCGCGGCATCTGCATAGGCCTGTGCACGCCAGTGCAGCAGGCCGACGGTCCATTGCGCTTGCACGGCCCAGTCGCTGTCTCCGGTGGCGGCCAGGCGGGCAAGACGCAGCGCATCGCCATCGCGGTTTTCGGTGAAATAGGCCCAGGCAAGCCGCTGCTGCCATTCAATCGTGCCGTTGGGCGAGAGGCGCGATTGCGCAGCTGTGAAGAGCGCTTCGGCATCGCTTGCCCGATTCTCCCGGATCAGCGGCCGGGCGCGGCGCAGCAGGTCGGCGGAAGCGGCATCGCCTTCGGTTGCGCGGCCGGCATAGCGGCGCGGGCTCTCGCCAAGCCAGCGCAGGCTTGCCGCATTGGGAAGCGCGGGTGCATCGTCAATGCCACGGCGCTTGAGCAGCGCCGAAAGGCGTTGCGCCTGCGGCAGATCCGGGGCTGCGCGCAGCAGGGCCTGAACATCGGCACCGGCAACGACGGGCGATTTCGGCGCCAGATAAAGTTCAGCCAGCAGATAATGATCAAGAATGCCGGGCTTGTCTGTCCGCAGCATGCGCCGCGCCTCTTCCCACCTGCCCTGGCGGATGGCATTCAATATGCCGCGGTAACGCAAAACCTCTGTGTCGACGAGCACGGCATCCTTTTTCGCAAGCCCAAGGCTGCTCGGCAGGCCGGCGTTCTCATTTGCCACAGCGGCAGGAGCGTAAAGTAGGCCCGCGCAGGCAGCAGCGCCGACGCCCATCAGGCGCACGAAGCGAGACGAGATCGGAGATTTACGCACGATCCGCTCCACGCCCCGCTGCATCGTCTGCCATGATCCCGGCCTGCTCCCGCATGGCCTGTTCCAGACGCTGAAGCGTTTGCCAGGCTTGGCGCTTCAGCGATGGCTGGCTGCCCAGATGACGCGGATGAAAGGTTGCCATGGAGGGCACTGTGCCGTTGATATGGTTAAAATCCCGTAAGGATTGCGCCGACAATGTGGCCGCCGGGCCGAGCAGGGTCTGGCTTGCATGTTGGCCAAGGATCAGCAGGAAATCGGGATTGACCAGCGCGATATGCGCCCGCGCAAGCGCCAGCAGCGCAGATTTTTCTGCATCCTGCATCGCATGGGGCAGAGGCCGGGTGATCGCAAAGCTGGCCTTGTAGACATGATCTGGCGACAGCGCGATTGCTGCCAGCATCCGATCCAGCAAATCGCCCGTCGGGCCAGAAAAAATGCGCCCTTGATCGAGATCGGCGTGATCGGGCACATCGCCGATGACCATCAGCCGGGGATTGTGCGCACCATGAGGCAGCGCCCGTCGCACGGTCCACATGGCTCCGGGCAGCAGCGGGCTATGCGCCAGCCAATCCTGAAATTCGGGAAGATTTTCAGGGAAGACAAGGTGGGTTTGCATCGCCACATCCGGCGCTGTGTGGAGGCGGTCAGCAGCAGCTGTCAGTCGGGCGTCAGCAGCGATCGCCCCTGCCTCCATCGCCCGCGCGGGCACCGGCAAGGGCAGGTTTGCGCGCGTTGGCACATCGGGCTGTGCAAGGGCGCACGTGGGTGCGTCGTCCAGCGCCATGTCGACACCGGCGAGCCGCCACCAATCAAGATAGGATGCAACCAGAGTTTCGGCCGATTGAAGACCGTTGTTCAATTCCATATTTCTCGCAAAGACGGTGTTGACGCGCAGGTCAATTATCCTGCATCGCTCTTGCTGATGAACCGGTGTTGGGATGCGGCGATGCGTTATGCATCGCAAACGGAGGTCAGGAGCAGCGAATGAGCAATCGGGAATCCATGCCCTATGATGTGGTGATCGTCGGCGGCGGGCCGGCGGGCCTTGCCGCGGCTATTCGCCTGAAACAGCTGAATGCCGATCTGAGCGTGTGCATTCTCGAAAAAGGATCGGAAGTGGGCGCGCACATCCTGTCTGGCGCGGTGTTCGATCCCATTGCGCTGGACGAGCTTTTGCCCGACTGGCGTGATCAGGGCTGCCCGATGGCAGAGGTGCCTGTCACCGAAAATCATCATTGGGTGCTGACGAAAAAGGGGAAATTCGCGATCCCGCATCTCCTCACTCCGCCGTGGATGCACAATAAGGGCACCTATACCGGTTCGCTCGGCAATCTGTGCCGCTGGCTTGCCGGGCAGGCGGAAAATCTCGGCGTGGAGATCTTTCCCGGCTTTCCGGCGGCTGAAATCCTGTTCAACGAGGATGGTTCGGTCAAAGGTGTGGCAACCGGCGACATGGGCGTGGCCGCCGATGGCAGTCATAAGCCGGATTATCAGCCAGGGCTGGAGCTGCACGCGCGATATACCCTGTTTGCCGAAGGCGCACGCGGGCATCTGACCAAGCAGCTCAAGGCGCGTTATGATCTGGAGCGGCATTGCCAGCCGCAGGTCTATGGCATTGGCATGAAGGAATTGTGGGACATCGACCCCGAACAGCATGTGCCGGGCCGCGTGATCCACACCCAGGGCTGGCCCATGAGCGAAAGCGATGAATGGGGCGGCGGCTTTCTCTATCATCAGGCCAATGGCCAGGTCGCGCTTGGCTTCGTTGTCGCGCTCGAATATCGCAATCCGCATCTCTCCCCCTTCGAGGAATTCCAGCGCTGGAAGCAGCATCCTGCCATTCGTGCGGTGCTTGAAGGTGGCAAGCGCATCTCCTATGGCGCGCGTGCGATCAATGAAGGCGGCTGGCAATCCGTACCGGAGCTTGCTTTTCCCGGCGGTGCGCTGATCGGCTGCTCCGCCGGTTTCGTGAATGTGCCGCGCATCAAGGGCAGCCACACGGCCATGAAATCTGGCATGCTGGCGGCCGAAACGGTTGCGGTCGCCATCGCGGCGGGCCGCAGCGGCGATCTGCTGGCCGATTACCAGCCTGCGCTCAACCAGAGCTGGATCGCCAAGGAGCTGAAACTGGCGCAAAATGCACAGCCGGCCATCGCCAAATTCGGGGCTGATATCGGCACCCTGCTGGCGGGCACTGATATGTGGATGCGCACGCTGAAGATCGGGCTGCCGATCAGCATGAAGCATCATCGCGATCATATGCGCACCGGCCGGGCCGATCTCTATCCGAAAATCGACTATCCCAAGCCCGATGGGGTGATCAGCTTTGATCGGTTATCTTCGGTCTTTCTTTCCAACACCAATCATGCCGAGGATCAGCCGTGCCATTTGCAGCTGAAAGACCCGACGGTGCCGGTGCGCATCAATCTGCCGCTTTATGACGAGCCTGCGCAACGCTATTGCCCGGCGGGCGTCTACGAAATCGTCGGCACAGAGGCAGGCGAGCCGCGGCTGCAGATCAACGCGCAAAATTGCGTTCACTGCAAGACATGCGACATCAAGGATGCGACCCAGAATATCAACTGGGTAACGCCCGAAGGCGGTGGCGGGCCGAATTATCCGAACATGTGAGCACAAGGGTGCGCACCGAAATTGCCTATGCCAAGATCAATCTGGCGCTGCATGTGCGCGCGCGGCGCAGCGATGGCTATCATGATCTGGAGACGCTGTTCGCCTTTTGCGATTTTGGCGATGTGCTCGAATGCGCAGAGTCAGACGATTTCAGCTTTTCCGTCAGCGGCGAATGGGCCGCCGGCCTTGGCAATGGAGAGGACAATCTCGCCGTGCGTGCAGCGCGGCTGATCCATGGCGGGCACCTGCCGAAGCTGGCGCTCCATCTCGTCAAAAATCTGCCTGTTGCTGCCGGTCTCGGGGGCGGCTCGGCAGATGCGGCGGCGGTATTCCGGTTGCTCGATGCACGCACCCGGCTCGATCTTGCCGCCGGGCTCGGGGCAGACGTGCCGGCATGCATTGCCAGTCAGTGCTGCATCGGGCAAGGGACTGGCACACAGCTGCTGCCGATCGAAAATGACGTTTCGCAGCTGCATGTTCTCCTCGTCAATCCGGGCATTCCGCTTGCGACCGGGCCGGTCTTCCGCGCCTGGGACGGCATTGATCGGGGCGGCCTCTCCAGCGGCTCTGCACGCGGCGTGATGCTGTCTGGTCGCAATGATCTGGAGGCTGCGGCCGTCGCCATTGCTCCTGCGATTGCGGATGTTCTCGGCGTTTTGCGTGCAACCGCCCCGCTGGTCGCCCGCATGTCAGGCTCTGGCGCGACCTGCTTTGCCCTGTATGAAAGCGAGCACGCGGCAATCGCCGCAGAGGCGCAGATCCCTCCTGAATGGTGGCGCAAGCGGGGCCAGCTGCGATGAGCGCACCGCTGGATGCCGAGCATGTACGCCTGCTGGGAAAGCCCCGC
>CAZFYJ010000058.1:0-10045 GCA_964523215.1 uncultured Sphingomonadaceae bacterium
ATCCCGCATGCGCTGACCCCAGGCGCTGACCCCAGACCATGAGCGGACGCGCTGCGGCGCAACCATGGTTGGAAAGCCAGTGCGAGCCATGCTAACGCATCCGCCATGGCACGGCCAATGCATGAGATGATCAGCGCGCAAGACAGGCCCGCGGGCAGGGGCGATGGCGCGCAGGCCCTTTCCCGCGCAGCATTGCGCGCGGCACAACGCGCCGGCGAGGGTGATTATGTGCGTGCCTGCCTGGCCGCGCTCGACGGCGATGGCGGGCCTGCCTTTCCCGCTGTGGCCGCCGTCAAGGCGCTCGGCCGGGCGCTGATTGCGCATGCGCGCTCGGATGCACGGCGCGACACGCTGGTCGACAGCTTCATGAAGAAATACAGCCTTTCGACAGAGGAAGGCGTGGTCCTGATGTGCCTTGCCGAAGCCCTGCTGCGGGTGCCCGATGCATCGACGGCAAACAGCCTGATCCAGGACAAGCTGGCCGGGCGGGATTGGCAGCGCGAGGATGCCGATTCGGGCTCGCTGCTGGTCGATATGTCGGCCTGGGCGCTCTCGCTGGGGAGCGCGACCCTGGCGCTGGGGCAGATTGGCAGCGTGGCGAGCCCGGTCGCCGTGCTGAAGCGGCTGGTGCGCCGTTCGGGGGAGCCGGTGATCCGCCAGGCCGCCTATGCCGCCATGAAGCTTTTGGGCCAGCAGTTCGTGATGGGCGAGACCATCGATGGCGCGATCCGCCGTTCGGCAAAGCTGGCCAGCGGGGCGCTGTGTTCGTTCGACATGCTGGGCGAGGCCGCCCGCACTGCCGCCGATGCCCGGCGCTATTTCGCATCCTACGAGGCCGCGATCGCTCGCATTGCGCAGGATGCACGTCCCGGCGATCCCTATGCCAATCATGGCATTTCGATCAAATTGTCCGCGCTGCACCCGCGCTACGAATATCTGCAATCCGCCCGGGTGCGCGCCGAATTGCTGCCCGATGTGGTGCGGCTGGCGCAGCAGGCGCGCGCGGCCAATGTGCCGCTGACCATCGATGCCGAGGAAAGCGACCGGCTGGAGCCGCATCTTGATATGCTTGCCGGGCTGGTGGAGGCGGGAATCGCGCATGATTGGCCCGGGCTTGGGCTGGTGATTCAGGCCTATCAGAAACGGGCTGCGGCGGCGCTTGGCTGGGTGCATGCACTGGCGCAGCAGCATGATGTGCGGCTGGGCGTCCGGCTGGTGAAGGGCGCCTATTGGGACAGCGAGATCAAGCGGGCGCAGATGCTCGGCCTCGCGGATTTCCCCGTGCTCACCGCCAAGGACAATACCGATATCAGCTATTTGCGCTGCGCCCAGCTGCTGCATGGCATGCAGCGGCATATCTACCCGGCCTTTGCCACCCACAATGCGATGACGATTGCTGCGATCGCACAGCTTTATGGCGCGGATGCGGATTATGAGCTGCAGCGGCTGCACGGCATGGGGGAGGGCGCGCATGAAGCCTTGCTGGCCATCGCGCCGCCGCTGCGGCCCATCCGTGTCTATGCGCCGGTGGGCACCCATCGCGATCTGCTTGCCTACCTGGTCCGCCGCCTCCTGGAAAATGGCGCCAACAGCAGCTTTGTGCACCAATTTGCCGATCCGGATGTGAGCATCGACGATCTGGCGGTCGATCCGCGTGAGCGGGTGGATGATGCGCGCGCGGCGGGCGATCCCGGCATTGCCACCGGGGCGGCGCTCTATCTGCCCGAACGCCGCAATTCGCGTGGGGCCGATATTGCCGATCCGGGCGTGGCAGAGGCGCTGCTGGCCGAGATGGACGACGCGCGCCGCACCCGCGGGGTGGCGGCTCATCCGCTGATTGCCGGCAGCGACGATATGGGCAGCGGGATGGCCGCGCCCGTCCACAATCCGGCCACGGGTGCTGCCATCGGCACGGTGCGCAGCGCCGATGCAGCGGCCATTGCCCAGGCAGTGGCAGCGGCAAGGGCAGCACAGCCGAGCTGGTCCATGGCCGGGGGTCGCTGGCGGGCAGAGCGGCTCGACCGGGCAGCCGATCTGCTCGAAGCACAGCAGGGCCTGTTTCTCTCGCTCGCGATGGACGAGGCAGGAAAGACATTGGCCGATGCGATCGCGGAGCTGCGCGAGGCAGTCGATTTTCTGCGCTATTATGCCGTGCAGGCGCGGCGGCATTGTGATGCGCCGATGGCCATGCCGGGCCCCACGGGGGAGCGCAACGAGCTGCTGCTCGAAGGGCGGGGCATCTTTGTGTGCATTTCGCCGTGGAATTTTCCGCTCGCCATTTTTCTGGGGCAGGTGGCGGCGGCACTGGCGGCGGGCAATGCCGTGCTCGCCAAACCTGCCGAGCAGACGCCGATCATTGCCTATCACGCGGTGCGCACGCTGCATCAGGCCGGGGTGCCGCCCGAAATCCTTGCCTTTCTGCCAGGCGACGGCGAAGATGTCGGCGCGCCATTGGTGGCGCATCCGGGCGTGCACGGCGTGGCCTTCACAGGATCGACCGAGGTTGCGCGCGCGATCAATCGTGCGCTTGCCGCCAAGGACGGGCCGATCACGCCGCTGATCGCTGAAACCGGCGGCATCAATGCAATGATCGTGGATTCGACCGCACTGCCGGAACAAGTGGCGCGTGATGCCGTCAGCTCTGCCTTTCAGAGCGCCGGGCAGCGCTGTTCGGCCTTGCGGCTGCTGTGCATTCAGGACGATGTGTTCGCCCCGATGGTTGAGATGGTGGCAGGCGCGATGGCGGAAATGCAGCTGGGCGATCCCGCGCAGCTGGCAACCGATGTCGGGCCGATCATCGATGCGCAGGCGCAGGCACAGATTGCAGCCTATGTGGCTGGCCATGCCGCTGCCGGGCGGGTGATTGCCCAGGCGTGGCGGACCGATGCAGCCCCGGCTAGCGGCCATTTCGTGCCGCCCACGATCATCCGCATCGGCGCGATTGCAGAGCTGGAGCGCGAGGTGTTTGGCCCGGTGCTGCATGTGATGGCCTATCCGGCGGACGGGCTTGATGCGCTGATCGATGCCATCAATGCAACGGGCTATGGCCTGACACTCGGCGTGCACAGCCGCATCGATGCCATGGCGGCGCATGTCGCGGCGCGGGCGCAGGTGGGCAATATCTATGTGAACCGCAATCAGATCGGCGCGATTGTCGGCACCCAGCCCTTTGGCGGGCGGGGGCTTTCGGGCACCGGGCCGAAAGCGGGCGGGCCGCATTATCTGCTGCGCTTTGCCGACGAAAAGACGATTTCGACCGATGTGACCGCATCGGGCGGCAACACTGCATTGATGACACGGTGAGGCGGTGATGCGCAGCAGGCACGCGATCAAATGGGTGGCCATGGGGTGCAGCGCAGCGCTGCTGCTCGGCGGCTGTGTGAACCGCTGGTCGCCGGTGGCGGATGACGATGCGCAGTTGCGCGGTCTGCCGGCCAATGGCACGGCGCGGCTGGTGCTGCCGCCCGGCACGCTTTCCGCGCCGGAGCTGGCGCTTGCGGATGTGCTGAAGCGCCAGCTGCCCGCTGCGCTCGCCCTCGAGCCATTGGCCGGGGCCGCGGGCGATGCCCCCCCGGATTATGGGATCGAAGCAACCATATCCCGGCGGCCGGAGGCATTGCAGGTGACGACCGGGAGTGCGGGAACCACGCCGCGTGGTGACGAGGCGCGGCGCCCGCTCTTTTCCTGCCGGCGAGACCGGGTGACGGTTTCTGTTCGCGTGTTTCGCTGGGCCGATGGCACGACCATTCATGCCGGTGCCGCCACGCAGCTGCTGTGCGCAAAGGATGCGGCCGCCGATCTTGACGCGCTGGTGCGCATTGCGCTTTCGGGTCCCCAGGATCGAAGCATGAAGCCCTGAATTCCGGGCCTTGCATTAGCCCCTCCTTAACGCCGCTCCGCTACAGATTGCGGGCGCGCACGCAGGGAGGGCAGGCATGTTTCAGGGGCAGGCGATCCATTCCCTTTGGGATGCGATGACGCCTGCCGTCTTTGGCGTGCATTATCCGCAATCGCCGATCCGCATGGCCCATGCCATGTCCGCCCATCCGCTGCTGCAACGCGGGGCACTTGCCGCCTTGGCAGCCCGGCTGGCGCAAGGCGATGTCGAATGCCGGCAGGCAGACAGCCGCCATGGCGCAGGATTTCCGATGGCCGCGGTGCCGCGCGATGCCCTGCCTGATCTGATCGCGCGCCGCGGTGATGCGCGCATCTGGATCATGCTCAAGCATATCGAGCAGCTGCCGGATTACCGGGCGCTGCTCGAAGCGATCGTGGACCCGCTGCGTCCCGTCATCACGGCCCGGACCGGCACCATCAACAGCCTCAAGGGCTTTGTTTTCATCTCGCCGCCCGGTGCGGTAACGCCGCTGCATTTTGACCCTGAATTCAACATATTGATGCAGCTTGAAGGGCAAAAGATCTTTGCCACGCTGCCGCCGTTGCCGCCATTTCTGCATGTCGCGCAAGAAGCGCATTTCCATCGCACCGGGGATAATCTGCTGCCGTGGCAGGACGCCCATGATCTGGCCGGCCAGCGCGCTCTGCTGGATGCGGGCGATGCGCTGTTCGTGCCCTATAAGGCGCCGCACTGGGTGGGCGTGCGCGATGCGCCCTCGCTGTCGCTGTCGATTACGTGGCGCACCGGCTGGAGCGATGCGCGCGATGATGCTGCCATGCTGGCCCACTGGCTCGGCGCGCAGCGGCTGGGCCATTGCCCGCCACGGCCATGGCCGCATGGAAACCGGATGGCGGCGACGGCCTATCGGCTGTTGCGCAAGGTGCGGCTGGCATGAACCCTTCGGACCTGCTGCTCTATGGCGATGAACGACCGATTGCGCCGCGGGGCTTTGTGCCAGCGCAACCATGCGGCCCGGCGCAGGTGCGGCTCGCACGCTTCGATGCGCTGACAAGCGCCGATTTTGCGGCATGGCAGGCGCTGTCTGCTGCGGCCATGGGCGCCAACATCTTTGCCGATGCGATCATGATGGTGCCCGCGTTGCGCCATTGCCGGGAACGGGGTGCCGATGTGCAGCTGGCCATCGTCGTCGCGGCCGATGGGCACTGGCTGGGGGTGCTGCCTTTTGCCTGGGGACGCCGCTTTGGCCGGGTGCCGCTGGGCCATTGGGTGCAATGGCTGGCGACCAACCAGTTTCTCGGCAATCCGCTGGTCGCCCCTGGATCGGAGCGGCTGTTCTGGGATCTGCTGCTGCCCTGGCTCGATGCGCAGGATGCGAGAGCGCCACTGCTTCATCTCAGGCTGCTTTCGGCTGATGCGCCGGTGGTGCAGGCGCTCTATCAGGCAGCAACGGCGCAGCAACGCCCGTTGCACATTGTCGGCTGGCATGATCGGGCCTGCCACCTGCCGGCGCAGGGCGCGCACGCAGCGGCAACACGACGCATGAAGAAGGCCGAGGCGCGGCGGCGATCCCTTGCGCAGCGGCTTCGGCAGAATATCGGCCAGCCCGTCACGTCGGCGCTCGCCGCGGGGGACGATCTTGCGCCGTGGCTGGATGACTTTGTCAGGCTGGAACGCAGCGGATGGAAAGGCGCATCGGGTTCTGCGCTGGCCAGCTGCGCGGGCACCGAAGCCTTTTTCCGCGAGGCAGCAATGGCGGCGCACGCACAGGGTCAGCTGGGTGCCGTGGCCCTGCACGCGGGCGGCACGCTGCTGGCGATGAACCTGTTCTTTGTCACGCCGCTTGCCGGCTATGGCTTCAAGATGGCGTATGACGAGCGCTTTGCCGCTTATGCGCCGGGCCTGTTGCTGATGCACAGCCTGTGCGATGCGATCGAACATATGCCGATCCCTCTGTTTGACAGTTGCACGTCACCCCCTGCGGTGGCGCTTGATCGCCGCTGGGTGATGCGGCGGCGGATTGTTGATATTGCGGTGGGCACTGGCAGGATGCGGCCGCATCTGCCCTTTCATCTGGCGATGGGCGCCATTGCCGCCTGGCACGGCATCAAGACAGC
Organism: uncultured Sphingomonadaceae bacterium; assembly: GCA_964523215.1. Classification (GTDB taxonomy): domain Bacteria; phylum Pseudomonadota; class Alphaproteobacteria; order Sphingomonadales; family Sphingomonadaceae; genus CAZFYJ01. The sequence goes on from CAZFYJ010000058.1 coordinate 5,974, forward strand.
GGCGCACCGGCTTGGCATCAGGCGCTGACTGCACGCGGCGGAGCAGCGCTTAGCTGACCGGGGCCTGACGGCGATAGCTCAGCGCTTCGGCAATATGAATGCGGCTCACACTGTCTGCCCCGGCAAGATCGGCAATGGTGCGGGCAACGCGCAGCACCCGCGTATAGCCCCGTGCGCTCAGCCGCAGGGATTCGGCCGCCTGCAGCAGCAGGGTCTTTCCCGCAGCCTCGGGGGTGGCATGGCGTTCCAGCGGATCGCCATTCGCCTCGGCATTGCAGCGCGGCCCATCCGGGCCATAGCGCGCCGTCTGGATGCTGCGCGCCGCCAGCACACGCGCCGCCACCGTGGCAGAGCTTTCGGCGCTTCCGGGGGCGATCAGGTCGCTCGCAGCCACGGCGTTCACCTCCACATGCAGATCGATGCGATCGAGCAGCGGGCCAGAAACGCGGGCCTGATAATCGGCCGCACAGCGGGGTGCCCGGCTGCATGCAAGCGCTGCGTCGCCCAGATGGCCACAGCGGCAGGGGTTCATGGCAGCCACCAGCTGCACCCGCGCCGGAAAGCTGACATGTGCATTGGCGCGCGCGACGCTGACCTCGCCGCTTTCGAGCGGCTGGCGCAGCGAATCGAGCACCGGGCGCTGAAATTCGGGCAGCTCGTCGAGAAACAGCACGCCAAGATGGGCGAGGCTGACCTCGCCGGGCTTGACCCTGAGCCCGCCGCCGACCAGCGCCGGCATCGATGCGCTGTGATGCGGGCTGCGAAACGGGCGGGTGCGGATCAGGCGTCCGCCCTCCAGCGCGCCCGCCACGCTTGCCACCATCGAGACTTCCAGCGCCTCTGCCGGGGTGAGATCCGGCAGGATGCCGGGCAGGCATTGCGCCAGCAGCGATTTGCCCGCACCGGGCGGCCCCACCATCAGCAGATTATGGCCGCCCGCAGCAGCAATTTCGAGCGCGCGGCGCGCTGTTTCCTGCCCCTTCACCTGCGCCAGATCGACCAGCCGCTGCGGCGGCTCTGCCACCGCGGCAATGGGAGGCGGGAGCAGCATGGCCCCTTTCAGATGGTTGAGCAGCGCCATCAGATCAGGCGCGGCCACGATCGCGCTGCCCCCCGCCCAGGCGGCTTCGGCACCTTGAATGGCAGGGCAGATCAGCCCCATCTCGCGCCCCGCCGCGTGCATCGCCGCAAGCAGCAGCCCGGGTGTTGCGGCGATCCGTCCGTCCAGCGCCAGCTCGCCAACGATGATGTGATCGGCCAGCGCTTCGGCATCGGCCACCCCCATCGCGCCCAGCAGGGCCAGCGCAATCGCGAGGTCGTAATGTGACCCCTCCTTCGGCAGATCGGCCGGCGAGAGATTGATCGTGATGCGCTTGGGCGGCAGCGCCAGGCCCATTGCGGTGATCGCGGCACGCACCCGTTCCCGGCTTTCGGCCACGGCCTTGTCCGGCAGGCCGACCATCACGAAGGCAGGCACGCCCGGCGCAATCTGGCACTGCACCTCCACCGGCAGCGCCTCCAGCCCCAGATAGGCAACCGTGTGCACGGTGGTGACCATATGTGCCCATTCCCCAGGAGGCTGCGCCGCACTGGCGCTTCGTTCACGCTTTGATCGCTTGTCATGCCGCGTGCTGGAAAGATCGTCAATCCTTGTTTAACTGGCTTTGTCAGGGCCTTGCCAAGCGCTGATCGGGCATTGCGCCATCATGGCCTGTGCATCATCCGATCGACTGGCAAGCATTGTGCGGCTGTGCCTGATGGCGTTGATCGCGCTTGCGGTGCAGCTTGCGCCGCGGCCTGCTCATGCAGAGGGCCAGATGCGCGAAAGCGTCACGCTGAGCTGGGAAGAGACGATTGTCGACGATGCCGATGCGCCAGCGGGGGATGTGCCGACCGGTTTCGGCGCTGCGCCGGATGCAGGCAGCGAGCGCTCACGGCTGGCGCGGCCCGATGCCATCCTGTCTGGCGGGCTGGCCAGTGGAGAGCCCGGCGGGCCGGATGCGCGCCCGGCGCTGCTCGCACGCTTCGGCCCCTTTCACGTCGTCAGCCCGGATGTGATCGAATTGCACGGCGTGATTGATGCGGCGAGCCCGGCGGCCTTTCGCCGCGCCATGGCCGCCTTTCCGCAGCTGCGCACGCTGCGCCTGATCGATTGCCCCGGCACCGAGGATGATGAGGCCAATTTCCAGATTGCCCGCATGGTGCGCCGCGCCGGGCTGGAAACCCATGTGCCCGCCGGGGGATCGGTGCGTTCGGGCGGGGTTGATCTGTTTCTGGCGGGGGTCACGCGGCGCGCCGATCCGGGGGCTGAATTCGGGGTGCACAGCTGGCAGGACAATGATGGGCTGCAAGCCCGCGATGCGCCTGCCGACGATCCGGTGCACCAGCGCTACATCAGCTTTTATGTCGCCATGGGCATGACGCCGCAGCAGGCCCGCGCCTTCTATGATTTCACCAATGCCGCGGCTGCGGCCGACGATGTTCATTACATGACAGCCGATGAGCTGCGCCGCTATGGGCTGATCGGCTGATCAGGGCTTAGGCAGCCTGCTTGGCGCGGCTCGCCCGCTTGCGCTCGTGCGGATCGAGAAACATCTTGCGCAGCCGGATGTTCTTTGGCGTCACCTCGACCAGCTCATCCTCGTCAATATAGGCAATCGCCTGTTCCAGCGTCATCCGCCGCGGCGGGGTGAGGCGGATCGCATCATCCTTCCCGGTCGAGCGGAAATTGGTGAGCTGCTTTGATTTCATCGGGTTGACTTCAAGATCCTCGGCCTTGGCATTTTCCCCGATGATCATCCCTTCATACAGCGCCTCGCCCGGCGAGACGAACAGGATGCCGCGCTCTTCCAGCGGCCCCAGGGCATAGGCCACGGCCTCGCCCGCGCCATTGGAAATCAGCACGCCGTTCTTGCGTCCCTCGATTGGCCCCTTGTGCGGCCCATATTTTTCGAACAGCCGGTTCATGATGCCGGTGCCGCGGGTATCCGACAGAAATTCGCCATGATAGCCGATCAGCCCGCGCGAAGGCGCCGAAAAGCTGATCCGCGTCTTGCCGCCGCCCGATGGCCGCATGTCGGTCATTTCCGCCTTGCGCTGGTTCATCTTGTCGACCACCGTGCCCGAAAACTCATCGTCCACATCGATGACGACGGTCTCATAGGGCTCCAGCCTGCTGCCATTTTCTTCCCGAAACAGGACGCGCGGGCGCGCTATGCTGAGCTCGAAGCCCTCGCGCCGCATGGTTTCGATCAGCACGCCAAGCTGCAATTCGCCGCGTCCGGCCACTTCGAAGCTGTCCTTGTCGGCGCTTTCGGTGACGCGGATCGCCACATTGCTCTCGGCCTCGCGCAGCAGCCGGTCGCGGATCATCCGGCTGGTCACCTTGCTGCCCTCGCGGCCTGCCATCGGACTGTCATTCACTGCAAAGCGCATGGAAAGCGTGGGCGGATCGATCGGCTGCGCGGCAATCGGCTCGCTCACGCTGATATCGGCGATGGTGTTGGCCACGGTCGCATCGGTGAGCCCGGCAATGCTGATGATGTCGCCCGCGCGCGCCTCTTCCACCGGCACCCGCTCCAGCCCGCGAAAGGCCAGCAATTTGGATGCGCGCCCCTGCTCGATCACATTGCCATCACGGTCGAGCGCGTGGATTGCCTGGTTCACTTTCACGGTGCCGGCCGCAACCCGCCCGGTGAGAATGCGGCCGAGGAAATTGTCCCTGTCGAGCAAGGTGACGAGAAAGCGGAAGGGCGCATCCGCATCCACCTGCGGCGGCGGCACATGATCCACGATCATGCGAAACAGGGGCGTCAGATCGCCCGCGCGCGCCTCTGCATCCAGATTGGCATAGCCATTGCGCCCGGATGCAAACAGCACCGGAAAATCAAGCTGTTCGTCGGTCGCGTCGAGCGAGACGAACAGATCGAACACCTCGTCCAGCACCTCCTGGGCGCGGCCGTCGGGCCGATCGATCTTGTTGACGACGACAATCGGCCGGAGGCCAAGCGCCAGCGCCTTGCCGGTCACGAATTTGGTTTGCGGCATCGCCCCTTCCGATGAGTCGACCAGC
>CAZFYJ010000059.1:0-9754 GCA_964523215.1 uncultured Sphingomonadaceae bacterium
TGATGTTCGTCATCCAGCGCGTGCTGGAAACCGAAGGCAAGCTGACGCTGCTCGATCAGAACCGGGTGATCCGCCCCAATCCGTGGTTTCGCCTGTTTGCCACGGCCAATACCGTGGGGCTGGGCGATACATCCGGCCTCTATCACGGCACCCAGGCGATCAACCAGGGGCAGATGGACCGCTGGAACATCGTCGTCGGCCTCAATTATCTGCCCGCGCAGGTGGAGGCAGAGATTGTGCTGGCCAAGGCAGGCGGCGATGCCGCGCAGATCGCGCAGATGGTGAAGGTGGCGGATTTGACGCGCCAGGGCTTCATCAATGGCGATATTTCCACGGTGATGTCGCCCCGCACGGTGATCAGCTGGGCGCAGAATATGGCGATTTTCAAGGATCCCGGCTTTTCATTCCGCCTCACCTTCCTCAACAAGTGCGACGAGGCAGAACGCGCGCTGGTGGCCGAATATTATCAGCGCGTCTTCGGCACCGATCTGCCCGAAAGCGTGCTCGGCAAGGCCGCGAAATAGCGCGATCCGGATGGGGGCTGCCGCGCCCCGCTGCCGGTCTGCCCCCCCAGTCTGAACGCTCCAAGTCTGAGCGTCCCCAGTCAGTGCTGCGGGTCAGCGGGAGGCGCCCGGCACCCACAGGGGATCGGCCCCGCCGTTCAGCAGGCGGCAATGCACGAACAGATGATCGGACAGGCGATTGAGATAGGCCATGGCCTGCGGATTGAGCGGATGCGCCAGCGCTGCGGCCACGGCACTGCGCTCTGCCCGGCGGATGGTGGCGCGCGCCACATGCAGCCGCGCTGCCGCCTCGCTGCCTCCGGGCAGGATGAAGCTGTTGAGCGGGGCGAGCTGATCATTGGCGGCATCGATTTCCGCCTCGAGCCGGGCAACCTGATCCGCCGTGATGCGCAATTCCCAATCGACCGGGGCAAAGGGGTCTGCCGCATCGGCGCGGGCCGGGGTGGCAAGATCGGCCCCCAGATCGAACAGATCATTCTGGATGGTGCGCAAAAGTGCTGCCACGCGATCGCCATCATCAAGCGCGGCGCGGGCGACGCCGATGGCGCTGTTGCCCTCGTCCACATCGCCGATCGCCGCCATCAGCGCCGATGATTTGGCAATGCGCGATCCATCGACAAGGCCGGTGGTGCCATCATCGCCTGTGCGGGTATAGATTTTCGTGAGCTTGACCATGATCGGCAGGATGCGCTTGGCAGGGTGTGACCAGCGGGGCGACGGGCAGCGCGATCAGCGCGATGCCGCCGCCACCATCCCCAGCACCACCAGCAGGATGACGGCAATCGCCTGGAATTTCACGCGGGCAAACATCATCTGGTTCTGCTTTTGAAACAGCTCTGCCGATGTCGCGCCGTTCAGCCGGGCATCATTGGATTGGGCAAAATAGTAAAGCCCGCGCACCAGGGCGACGACCACTGCGCCGGCGGCCAGCATGATGCCGATGATGAGGATGATGTTAAACGCCATGTGGATAGCCTTCGCAGCAGCAGGTGCGGCCTGATAGCCGCGTCGCCCACCCCATCTAGGCGCTTTGCCGCCATGTGCCAAGGGGGCGCACCCCGGTCCTAAGCCCCGGTCCTAAGCCCCGGTTTCGAACCCCGGTTCCAACGCCCCCGTCCTGAGCCTCTCCACCAGTGCTGCCGGATCGGTGCCGCCGCGGCGCAGCGCGGCCAGCTCTGCTGCGCCATCGCGCTTGGCCAGCCGCTTGCCATCCGGCCCGGTGATCAGCCGGTGGTGCAGATAGGCCGGGGTGGCAAGGCCCAGCAGCGCCTGGAGCAGCCGGTGCACATCGGTGCTCGCCAGCAGATCTTCGCCGCGCACCACATGGGTGATGCCCATCTGCGCATCATCCACGGTCGAGGCGAGGTGATAGGCAAAGGCCCCGTCCTTGCGCACCAGCACGATATCGCCGTGCCGTGCCGGATCGGCCGGGTGCGCCGTGCCGTGCTGATCGGGCCAGTGCAGCGCCCCCGCGCCTGCACAGGCTGCCCCCATGTCCAGCCGCCAGGCATGCGCCTCGCCCGCCGCAATCCGCGCATCACGCGCCGCAATGCCCAGCGCGCGGCAGGTGCCGGGATAGGGCGGCTCCAGCCCGTGCGGTGCGGCGGCCGCGGCTTCGATGCGTGCGGCAATCTGGGCCCGCGTGCAAAAGCAGGGATAGGCAAGCCCGGCATCGCGCAGCTGGGCAAAGGCAGCGGCATAGAGCGCGGTGCGCGCCGATTGAAACACCGGCGGCGCATCGGGCACCAGCCCGAGCCAGGCCAGATCATCCATGATCGCCGCCACAAAATCGGCCCGCACGCGCCCGGCATCGAGATCGTCGATCCGCACCAGCCACTCGGCCATGCCCCGCTGCTCCTGCGTGCGGTGTGCCTGCGCCAGATCATGTCCGATCACAGCGCTGTAGGCATGGCCCAGATGCAGGCGGCCCGTGGGGCTGGGGGCAAAGCGGGTGCGCATCATGGCCGCCAGCTTAGCCGCCGATCCGGCGGGCCAGCAAGATGCGCCGCGATGCGCCATGCAAGATATGGTGCACCCATCCCGTCGCAATACTTCATTTTGTGGCTTGACGTCACAGCGCTGTCACGTTTCAACCGCAATCAGCCCATGTTCAGAGCCGCAGGTGTCGCGTGCCTGCGCTGGTGAAGCAGGTGCAGTTGTGGGGGGCCAGAGCGTGCAGACGAACCATATGGAGCTCGATCGCCAGATAAGACGTCAGCTGGACCGTGCGCACGGGCCGGGGGCAGGCTCCGCGCCCGGGGCCAGCGCCGCCACGCGCCATCCGGATCATTGCCCGGCGCTGGTACTGAACGCGGATTACAGCCCGCTTTCTTATTATCCGCTCAGCCTGTGGCCCTGGCAAATGGCAGTGAAGGCCGTCTATCTGGAGCGGGTCGATGTCGTCGAAACCTATGATCGCGAAATTCACAGCCCGACGACAACCCTGCGCATCCCCTCTGTCATTGCGCTCAGAAATTATGTGAAGCCGGGCGAATATCCGGCCTTCACCCGCTTCAACCTGTTTTTGCGGGACAGTTTTTCGTGCCAATATTGCGGATCGGGCAAGGATCTGACCTTCGATCATGTCATCCCGCGGCGGCTCGGCGGGCGCACCACATGGGAAAATGTGTCCACCGCCTGTTCGCCCTGCAACCTGAAAAAGGGCGGCCGCACGCCGCAACAGGCGCATATGCCGCTGCGCATGAAGCCCTATCGCCCGACCAGCTGGCAGCTGCAGGATCATGGCCGCAAATTCCCGCCAAATTATCTGCACGAAAGCTGGCGGGATTGGCTGTATTGGGATGTCGAGCTGGAGGCCTAACCGATATCGCCACGGGCTGAAGGCGATGCAAGCCGCACCAGCGCCAGCATCAGCACGCTAAGATCCTAGCAGCAGGCGGCGGGATCCTCCGGGCCGTCATCATGCGCATCGCCCGGCGCCACAAGCGCCCCCTTTTTGCGCCGTTCCTGCGCGGCGTGGCAGCCCTTGCGGCAGCATTGGTGCCGATCCGGCTGCATCGGATTGGGGGGCAGGACGATGCGGCTGGCGGCGCTGCCTGCCCCGGCGCTCTCCCCGAACCCGAGGCAGCTGCCCACCGCCAGGCTCTGCGCAAACAGCCCCGGCGAGGGCAGGCTGATCGCCAGGCTGCCGATAGCAGCCGCCAGCAGCCTTCGTGCCGGCCCGCCCGGCCGTGCCTGTGGCCTGCGCTCAGGCATCCGCTGCCTCCGCGGCACCCGCATCGGGCGCCGGGCGCTCATCGTCGATCAGGATGCGCAGCGCCGCCCCGTCCAGATCGTCGAACTGCCCGCTTTTCAGCGACCAGAAAAAGGCGGCAAGGCCCAGCAGGCCAAGCCCCAGCGCAACCGGGATCAAAAGGGCGATGCCGGTCATCGCGCCGCGCCCTTCAGCCGCAGGGCATTGGCAACGACGATGATCGACGAGCCGGACATGGCCAGCGCGGCGATCAGCGGCGTCACGGCCCCCGCAATCGCCAGCGGCACGGCAATGATGTTGTAGCCAATGGCCAGCGCGAAATTCTGCCGCACGATGCGCTGCGTTGCGCGGGCGACGCGGATCACGGTTTCCACCGGGGCCAGCCCATCGCCCAGAAACACGGCATCGGCCGCATTCTGGCCCACATCGCTGGCGCTGGCAGGGGCGAGCGAGGCATGCCCCGCCGCCAGCGCCGGGCCGTCATTCAGCCCATCTCCCACCATCAGCACATGCGCGCCGCCGCGTTTCAGGCGGTCGATCGCGGCCAGCTTGTCCTGCGGGTGCATGCCCGTCTGCGCCGTCATCCCCAGGGCCTGCGATACGGGCCGGACAGCCGCCGTGCTGTCGCCCGATGCAATGCTGCTGGCAATGCCCAGCTGCGCCAGGCCGCGCACCACCGCGGCTGCATCTGGGCGCAGTTCATCAGCAAAATAGAGCAATTTGGGCGGGGCCGTGCCGATCGTCAGCTGCACGGCAGAGCGGCCGGATGCCGCCAGTGCCGGATCGGCGATATCCGGGCGATGCAGCGCAACGCGGGCTACGCCATCGCTGCCCATCATCCCCCAGCCTGCAATCTCCCGCAGATCATGCAGCGGCAGCGGGGTTTGCCCTTCGGCCTCCAGCGCATGGCGCACCGCCTGTGACAGCGGGTGGCGGCTGGCCTGGGCCAGGGCAAGGGCCACCGCCTTTTCCGCATCGCTCAGGATCGCGCCATTCAGCAGGGCCGGGCGGCCGAGCGTCAGCGTGCCGGTCTTGTCAAACAGCGCCCGATCAACCTCTGCCAGCCGTTCGAGGGCAGAGCCGTCCTTCACCAATATGCCCTTTTGCATGCATGCGCCTGCCGCCACGATCTGCGCCGCCGGCACGGCCAGCCCCAGCGCGCACGGGCAGGTGATGATCAGCACGGCAACGGCAATCAGCAGCGACTGGTGCCAGCCCGCGCCCGCCAGCATCCAGCCCGCAAAGCTGAGGATTGCGAGGGTGTGCACTGCTGGTGCATAGAGACGGGCGGCGCGATCCGCGATGCGGACATAGCGCGATCTGGCCTGCCCCGCCTCGGCCATCAGCCGCGCAATGTCGGCCAGTGCCGTGTTGCCGCCCGCCTTGTCCACCTGCACCATGATCGGCGCATCGAGATTGAGCGTGCCGGCATGGACCACCTCACCTGTGGCAACGGGGGCGGGCGCGGATTCGCCCGTCAGCAGGCTCTTGTCGATCCGGCTCTGCCCGTTCGTGACGGTGCCATCGGCCGCCAGCCGCTCGCCCGCTGCCACCAGCATCACCATGCCCGGGGCCAGCGCCTCTGCCGCGATCCACGTGCTGCGACCATCCTCGCCGCGCACAAAGGCCCCGGCGGCCCGGTGCTTGAGCAGCGCCGTGACGCCATCGCGGGCGCGATCGCGCATCACGCTATCCAGCCAGCGCCCGGTGAGCAGGAAGAACAGCAGCATCACCGCGCCATCGAAATAGGCATGCGCCCCGCCCATGAAGGTTTCAAACAGCGACAGCGCGGTTGCCAGCACCACGCCAATCGAAATCGGCACATCCATATTGGTGCGGCCATGGCGCAGCGCCCCCCAGGCAGACCGGAAAAAAGGCTGGCCGGCATAAGCGACCGTGGGCAGCGCAATCAGCGCCGATAGCCAGTGAAACAGATCGCGCGTGCCCCCGCTTGCGCCCGACCACACAGAGACGGACAGCAGCATGATGTTCATCATCGCAAAGCCCGCCACTGCCATGGCCTTCAGCAGGGCGCGGCTGCTGGCGTCACCGCCTGCATCCTGTTCGCCCGCCATCGCATCGCCGCCCAGCGGCTGCGCGGCAAAGCCCAGCGACGCGATCGCCGCCAGCAGATCGGGCAGCGTGGCTTCGGGCAGATGGCTGATGGTCACGGTCCGTGCCGTGAAATTCACGCGGGCAGCGGCAATGCCCGGCGTCCGGCCCAGCCCCTGCTCCAACGTGGCGATGCAGGCCGCACAGCGCATGCCCGGCACGGCAAAACGGGTGGCGGGCAGGCGGGTGGCGGCCCGGTTGCGGCCCGGGGCCAGCGCGGGCGCGGGCGCATTCACGGCAGATCGGCCTGCAGGCGATATTGATCGGCCCCGCGCTGCACCAGCAGGTCAAGCTGCCAGCGCCCGGGGGGCAGCGGGGCCGTGCTGCGCCATGTGCCGCCCGCCATCGGCACGAAACGCACCGCGCGTTCGGGCGCGCGGCCCAGCGGATGGCGCGCCGTTGCTGCAATCACGAATTCCGTGCTCGGCCCTGCGGCATCGCGGGTGGTGAGCAGCAGGGTGCCATCGGCCGTGCGGGCGGCGGTCACGGCCCAGCCGAGTGCTGCCTGCCGGTCTGCCGCCTTCAGCCAGTGATTATAGGTCTGGCTGGCGACATAGCTGTTGGCAACAGTGGTGCCGCCAAAGGTGGCAATGGCCATGCGCGCCATCAGCATGTTGACCGCAATCACGATGCCGAAAAAGACGATCAGAATGGCGGCCATGTGGCGCCCGGTGAAGCGGCGGGGTGCGGCGATCGGCTGGCTCATGGCATATCCTTTGCTTCATTTGCTTCGGTTGGTCCGGCTGCTGACGCCGGGCGCTCAAAGCGCACGCTGTCGCTGTCGCCGCGCTCGTCCCCACTCAACGCCTCAACGGCGATGGTGAATGGCTGGCGCTGCGGCCCGGCGGCGGGCGCCGCGACAAACAGCCGCAGCTTGGCGACAGCATTGGGCGAGATGGTCAGCGGAATGCGCTGGCTGCCGGTTTCGCGCGATCCGGAGAGCGTCCAGCCCACGGCGCCCGGCAGGCCGCGGATGACCAGCGCGACCGTGCGCGGCCGCGTTTCCATGTTGCGCAGCGTGACGGTATAATTGTTGCGCACGCTCCCGTCAGACAGCTGCACGAACAGGGGATTGCGATCATGCTGCACCGCCAGATCGAGCCGGGTGCGCTGGCCGAGGGTGAAGAGCATGGCCAGCCCGATCGCGCACCAGATGCCGAAATAGACAAGGGTGCGGGGCCGCAGCAACGTCTTCATCACCGGCTGTGCCGTGCCGCCGGCCTGTTCGGCTGCCGCATCATCAAGCGTGAGATAGTCGATCAGGCCGCGCGGGCGGCCGACCTGCGCCATCACCTTGTCGCACGCGTCGATGCACAAGGCGCAGGTGATGCAGCCGATCTGCGGACCTTCGCGGATGTCGATGCCCGTGGGGCACACGGCCACGCACTGGTTGCAATCGATGCAGTCGCCAAAGGCGCGGGGCTGTGCTTCGGCCTGTTTCACCGATCCGCGGGGCTCTCCGCGCCAGTCCCGATAGGTCACGATCAGGGATTTTTCGTCCATCATCGCGGTCTGGATGCGTGGCCATGGGCACATGTAGATGCACACTTGTTCGCGCATGAAGCCGCCCAGAACGAAGGTTGTCGCGGTCAGCACAGCCACGGTTGCATAGGCAATGGGCGCAGCCTCCCCGGCCCAGAAATCGCGGGTCAGCGTCGGCGCATCGGCAAAATACATGATCCAGGCACCGCCGGTCCAGAAAGCGATGAACAGATAGATCGACCATTTGGCGGCGCGCCGGGCGATCTTCTGCGGTCCCCATGGGGCTTTGGCGAGCCGGATCTGGGCATTGCGATCGCCATCGATGAAGCGGTCAACATGCTGGAAAAGATCGGTCCACACGGTTTGCGGACAGGCATAGCCGCACCACGCGCGGCCCACTGCACTGGTCACCAGAAACAGGCCGATGCCCGCCATCACCAGCAGCCCGGCGACATAATAAAATTCGTGCGGCCAGATTTCGATCGAGAACATGTAGAAGCGGCGATTGGCAAGATCGACCAGCACCGCCTGATCCGGGGCATAGGGCCCGCGATCCCAGCGCAGCCACGGGGTCGCATAATAAATCAGCAGGGTGATGCCCATGATCACCCATTTGAACCGGCGGAACCAGCCATCCACAGCCTTGGGGTAAACGCCCTTGCGCGCTTCGTAGAGCGGGTTGTCGATCCCGGCCAGTTCCTTGAGATCGCTCATCCCCGGCTCATTTCGCGGCCGCCGGTGCAGCAGGAGCGGGGCCGGCAGCAGGCGCAGCCGGGCCAGCAACCGGGCCAGACGGGGTCGCCTCGCCGCCGCCCAGCGCATGGACATAGGCCGCCAGCATCTTGATGGTGACGGGATCGAGCCGGTTGTTCCAGCGCGGCATCACGCCCTGGCGGCTGTAGCGGATGGTCTGCTCGATGGTCGCGGCATCGCCGCCATAAAGCCAGATATTGTCGGTCAGATTGGGCGCGCCCAGCTCGCGCGATCCGGCGCCATTGTCGCCGTGACACACCGCGCAATTCGCCGCAAACAGCGCAGCCCCGCCCGCATTGGCCGGCCCCTTGCCGGAAAGCGACCGCACATGGGCGACGAGCGCGCTGATCTCCGGCCCGCTCAGCATCGTCTGAAATGCGGGCATGGCAGACATGCGGGTCTCGTCATGATCGGGGTTGCGGATGCCGTGCAGCAGGGTGAAGTGAATGGCGTTGATATCCCCGCCCCACAGCCAATCATCATCATTGAGATTGGGATAGCCCTTTGATCCCGCAGCGCCCGCCCCATGGCACTGCACGCAATGCACCTTGAACGCGGCTGCCCCCCCGGCAACGGCGGCCTGCATCAGCCGCGGATCGCCAAGGATCTGCTCGGGCGTGGCCGCCGCCAGCGCATTGGTGATCGGGGCGCGCGCCGCATCTGCCGCTCGCATTTCCGCCGCCAGATCGCCCCGGCTGGTCCAGCCGAGCACGCCCTGGGTCGCGCTGTTCAGCAGCGGCCAGGCGGGATAGAGCACGACATAGGCCAGCGCCCAGATGATCGTTGCGTAAAAGGTCCACAGCCACCAGCGCGGCAGCGGCGTGTTCAGCTCTTCGATCCCGTCCCATTCATGGCCGACAAAGGCCGTGCCGGTCGGCTGGTCGATGCGCGGTCCGGTATCAGCGGGTTTCTTGGCCATGGTCGTCACCTTCGAAAATCATGTTGGCGGCGCGTTCGTGATGCCGGTGCGCGCCCTTGCGGAATGTCCAGCCGACAAAGCTGACAAAGAGCAGCGCCATGAAGACAAGGCCCCAGCTGTCGGCGAGATGGCGGAAATCGTTGTAATTCATGGCCGTGCTCCGCTGGCAGCCGGTGCCGCTGCGGGAAGCGCGGCAGGCGCTGCCGAAGCCGGAATGGCGGCCTGCTGTGCAGCGGCCTTCTGGTGATCGACCAGCGTGCCCAGCATCTGCAGATAGGCAATCAGCGCATCCATTTCGGTCAGCCGTGCCGGATCGCCATCAAAATCGCGCACCTGCACCTTGGGATAGCGCTTTTTCAGATCATCGGCGCTGGCATTCGGGTCTGCCTGGGCCAGCAGATCGGCATTGGCCTGGGCGATTGCGGTCTCGTCATAGGGGACGCCAAGGCGGGCGAGCGCGCGCAGATGCGCCGTCATGTCGCCTGGCTTCAGGTCGCGTTCGGCCAGAAAGGCATAAGGCGGCATGATCGATTCCGGCACCACCGAGCGCGGATTGATGAGGTGCGACTTGTGCCATTCATCCGAATAGCGCCCGCCGACGCGGGCCAGATCGGGCCCGGTGCGTTTCGATCCCCACTGAAAGGGGTGGTCATACATGCTCTCGGCCGCCAGGCTGTATTGGCCATAACGCTCCACCTCGTCGCGGAACGGGCGGATCATCTGGCTGTGGCAGACATAGCAGCCCTCGCG
>CAZFYJ010000060.1:0-3117 GCA_964523215.1 uncultured Sphingomonadaceae bacterium
ATGTGGCTAAACTCGCGAAAGCCATCCAGCCCGTGATAATGCCCCATGCCCGATGGTCCGATGCCGCCAAAGGGCAGATCGTCCATCGCCACATGCATCACGACATCGTTCACCGTCACGCCGCCGGAAATCGTGCGGTTGATCACGCGTGCCTCTTCGGCTGCATCGTTGCCGAAATAATACAGGCCAAGCGGGCGATCATGCGCGTTCACATAATCGATGGCCGCATCGGTGCTTTCGGTGGCCATGATCGGCAGCAGCGGGCCGAAAATTTCTTCCTGCATCACCTTCATGTCGTCGGTCACATTGCGCAGGATGTGCAGCGGCATTTTGCGGTTGTTGGCCCCGGAAAAATCCTCATTCGCCGGGTTGACGATGCTGATCTGCGCGCCCTTGGCGGCCGCATCCTCGAGATAGGCGCTCAGCCGGGCATGGTGCCGGTCGTTGATGATGGCCGTGTAATCCTCATTGCTGGCAATGGCGGGATATTGCTGTGCCACGGCGCGATGCAGCGCATCGACAAGCGCATCCTCGCGCGCTTGCGGCACCAGCAGATAATCGGGCGCAAGGCAGGTCTGGCCTGCGTTCATCATCTTGCCCATCGCAATGCGATCCGCGGTCTTGGCAAGATCTGCGCTATCGCCGATGATGACGGGGGATTTGCCGCCGAGCTCGAGCGTGACGGGCGTCAGATGGTCCGCCGCGGCGCGCATGATGTGCCGCCCGATGCCGGTCGCCCCGGTAAAAATCAGATGATCGAATGGCAGTGCGGAAAAGGCCTGGCCCACATCGGCACCACCGCTGACGACGGCAAACTCCTCCGGCGCGAAATATTGCGCCGCCAGCGCTTCGAGCAGCGCCGTGGTCGCTGGGGTAAATTCGCTCGGCTTGGCGATGGCCCGGTTGCCTGCGGCAAAGATCGAGGCCAGCGGCACCATGACCATGCCCACCGGATAATTCCACGGCGCAATGATGCCGACCACGCCCTTGGGCTGATAGCGCACACGTGCCTTGCCCCCGATCAGCCCCAGCGGAAAAATGGGCTTGCGGCGTTCATCGCGTGACCAGGCGTCGACATGTTTGCGCGCATGCTTCAGCGCGTTGATCGCCGGCATGATATCGGTGATTTTCGACATGCGGGCCGGGCGTCCGCCAAAATCCTCGTGCAGCGTTTCGCAAAATGCGTCTGCATGATCGACCAGAAGCGCAATCGCACGGCTCATCCGGTCCTTGCGGATGGCCATCGGCTCTGGCTGTGCAGCGGTAAAGGCGGCGCGTTGACGCCCCAGCAATGCGCCCATGCTCTCCGAATCATGCTGGCCATTCGCGCGCCTGCTGGCGGCAATGGCTGTCTGCGCCGGCATGCCGACAGCAGGGGGGGGTGCAAAACGCGTTGCCATGATCATCTCCTGACGTTTGTGACCGCCATAGTGCCACATAGGTTGCCCTTTGCAACGCAAAAAGGCGCTGCCTGACGCAGCTGCTGATGCCTGCGCCACCGCCGCTCACTGCTTATGCATAGCTATGCCTGACGCCGGGCGAGTGCAAAGGGTTGCACCGCGCGAGACGTTACGGCAGGGAGGCGGGCGGAGTTTCGCAAGCCCGGCGGCCGGGCAGATCAGGGGACGTTTGTGGCAGATCGGCTGAAAACACTGGTGCTGTTTGGCGCAACAGGGGATCTCGCACAGCGCATGCTGTTTCCCTCGCTGTATAATCTGCACTGCGATGGTCTGCTGGATGCGGGCCTTGCGATTGTCGGCTCCGGGCGCACCATGCTCGATCGCCCCGGATTTTGCGCCAGCGTTGATGGCGCGCTGCAAAAATTTCTCGCCGCCGGCCTCTATGATGCCGAAAAGGCGAAAGGCTTTCTTGCGAGGCTGCATTATGTGCCGGTGGATATGGGCGCTGGCACCGGCTTTGATGCGCTGGCGGAGCAGCTGAGTGCGCTTGGCGGGCAGCCCATCGGCGTCTATCTCTCGACGCCGCCATCGCTGTTTGGCCCGATCATCGAGGGGCTGAGTGCGCACGGGCTGGCATGCGGCGAGTGCCGGGTCGCGCTGGAAAAGCCGATCGGGCATGATCTGGCCTCATCTCGGACAGTCAACGACACCGTGGCGCAGGCCTTTGCCGAGGATCGGGTGTTTCGCATCGATCACTATCTCGGCAAGGAAACGGTGCAGAATCTGCTGGTGCTTCGCTTTGCCAACAGCCTGTTCGAGCCGCTGTGGAATGCCGGCGCGATCGAGCATGTGCAGATCACCGTTGCGGAAACGGTCGGGCTGGAAGGGCGGGTTTCCTATTATGACGGTGTCGGCGCGCTCAAGGATATGGTGCAGAATCACATGCTTCAGCTGCTCGCTTTGGTGGCGATGGAGCCGCCGGCCAGCTTTTCGGCAACGGCGGTTCGCGACGAAAAGGTGAAAGTGCTGCGTTCGCTGCGCCCCATCACGCAGGCGACGGCGCGGGCGGAAACGGTGAAGGGCCAATATGGGCAAGGCGCTGTCAGCGGCGAGGCGGTCAAAGGCTATGATACCGAATTGGGCCAGTCTTCGGATACAGAGACATTTGTGGCGCTGAAGGCGCATATCGATAACTGGCGCTGGAAGGGCGTGCCCTTTTATCTGCGCACCGGCAAGCGGATGCCCGCCCGCAAATCGGAAATCATGATCCAGTTCCGCGCCGTGCCGCACAGCATTTTTGCCGGGCGCGGTGCCGATCTTCATGCCAACCGGATGATCATCACCCTGCAGCCGGAGGAAAATATCCGCCTCACCGCGATGGCCAAGCAGCCAGGGCTGGATCGCAGCGGCATCCATCTGGACGAAGTGACCCTTGACGTCTCGTTGACCCACGCCTTTGCCGGAGAGCGCCGCCGCATTGCCTATGAGCGGCTGCTGCTGGACTTTATCGAGGGAGATCAGACCCTGTTTGTGCGCCGCGACGAGGTGGAGGCGCAGTGGACCTGGGTTGATTCGATCCGCGATGCCTGGGCAGAGCTTGCCCTGAAGCCGCAGGCCTATGTCGCGGGCAGCTGGGGGCCGAGCGGATCAATAGCGATGATCGAGCGCGACGGAGCAAGCTGGCATGACTGATGTGATCGGCGCGATTGCCGCCATA
>CAZFYJ010000060.1:3127-9722 GCA_964523215.1 uncultured Sphingomonadaceae bacterium
TCATCGAGCGCAGCCGCCCCCGGCGGGCCGCCTATCTCGATCTGATACGCCAGCAGCGCGAGGGCGGAACGCAGCGCGGCAATCTGTCCTGCGGCAATCTGGCGCATGGCTTTGCTGCATCCGGCGATGACAAGCCCGTGATCCGCAGCGGCAATGCCATGAACATCGGCATTGTGACCGCGTTTAACGACATGCTTTCGGCCCATCAGCCCTATGGCCGCTATCCCGATGCGATCAAGCTCTATGCCCGCGAAGCCGGGGCAACGGCGCAGGTGGCCGGCGGCGTGCCGGCGATGTGCGATGGCGTGACCCAGGGGCAGGCGGGCATGGATCTCTCGCTGTTCAGCCGGGACAATATCGCCCAGGGCACCGCGATTGCGCTGTCCCATGCGATGTTCGAAGGGGCTGTGCTGCTCGGCATTTGCGACAAGATCGTGCCCGGCCTTTTGATCGGGGCGCTGCGTTTTGGCCATTTGCCGACGATATTGATCCCGGCGGGGCCGATGCCATCGGGCCTTGCGAACAAGGAAAAGCAGCGTGTGCGCCAGCTTTTTGCGCAAGGGCTGGCAAGCAGGGAGGAGCTGCTGGAAGCCGAGGCGGCGTCCTATCATGGTGCCGGCACCTGCACCTTCTATGGCACCGCCAACAGCAACCAGATGATGATGGAAATGATGGGGCTGCACATGCCCGGCGCGGCCTTCATCAATCCCGGCACCAAGGCGCGCGAAGCGCTGACGCGGGCGGCTGTGCACCGGGTCGCGGCATGCGGCTGGAACGGGCATGATTATCGGCCGCTCGCGCATTGCATCGATGAAAAGGCGATTGTGAACGCCATTATCGGCCTTTTGGCAACGGGCGGGTCGACCAACCACGCGCTCCACATTCCGGCCATCGCGCGGGCCGCCGGGATCGCGGTCGATTGGGAGGATTTTGACCGTCTGAGCCGCGTCGTGCCGCTGATCGCCCGGGTCTATCCCAATGGCCAGGCCGATGTGAACCATTTTCACGCAGCAGGCGGGATGGGCTATGTCATTGGTGAGCTGCTGGCAGCCGGCCTGATGCATGGCGATCTGCTGACCATGGGGGGCACCATGGCCGATTATGCCCGCACCCCCCATCTCGCCAGCGATGATCAGGGTGCCGAGACACTGGTGTGGCGCGATACGCCCAGGGTCAGCGGCGACGAGACGATCCTGCGCCCGGTGGCGGCGCCCTTCGATCCCGAAGGCGGCATGCGCCTCATGGTCGGCAATCTGGGCCGTGCCTGCATCAAGATCAGCGCGGTTGAGGAAAGCCGCTGGACGATCGAGGCGCCGGTGCGCATTTTCCACGATCAGAATGATGCCGTGGCCGCGTTCAAGGCGGGTGAGCTTGATCGTGACGTCATTGTCGTCGTGCGCTTTCAGGGGCCGCGTGCCAATGGCATGCCAGAGCTGCACAAGCTGACCCCGCCGCTCGGCGTGCTGCAGGACAAGGGGTTCCGCGTCGCGCTGCTCACCGATGGGCGCATGTCTGGCGCAAGCGGCAAGGTGCCGGCCGCGATCCATGTCTCTCCCGAGGCGATTGGCGGCGGCCCGATTGCCAAGCTGCGCGATGGCGATCTGGTGCGCATCTGTGCCCGCGAAGGGCAGCTGATGGCGCTGGTCGATCCTGCCGAATGGGAAAGCCGTGCCCTGGCAGATGCCCCGCCCCCGGCGCTTGGCCTGGGGCGAGAGCTGTTTGCGCTGTTCCGCCATCATGCCGACGAAGCCGAAAAGGGCGGCAGCGCCATGCTGGCCGCAATGGAGAATGTCACCGGATGAGCTTTTCCCACAGCATTGATGCCATCATGCGCATGGCACCCGTAATCCCCGTGATCGTGATCGAAGCGCTGGACGATGCCGTCCCGATGGCGCAGGCGCTGGTTGCAGGCGGCTTGCCGGTGCTGGAAGTGACGCTGCGCACACCGGTTGCGCTGGCCGCGATCAAGGCAATGAAAAGCGTGCCGGGGGCGGTGGTCGGCGCTGGCACCGTGCTCAATCCCGCGCAGCTCGATGATGCGCTGGCGGCCGGAAGCGAGTTCATTGTCTCGCCGGGATTGTCAGAGCCGCTTGGCAAGGCCGCGATTGCCCGTGGCGTGCCGTTCCTTCCGGGCACCGCAACCGCGGGGGATATCATGCGCGGGCTTGATCTCGGGCTTGACCGGTTCAAGTTTTTCCCTGCGGCATCATCGGGCGGATTGCCGGCGCTCAAGGCCTTGGCCGCGCCCTTCCATCAGGTGCGTTTCTGCCCGACGGGCGGCATCAGTGCCCAAACCGCGCCGGATTGGCTGGCCGAGCCATCCATTTTGTGCGTTGGCGGCAGCTGGGTGGTGCCCAAGGGACCGCTCGATCCGGCCAGGATCGAGGCACTGGCCCGCGATGCCGCTGCCCTTGGCAAGGCTGCGCCGGTTCGCTAGATTTTTGCAGCTCGTCTCTCTCCAATGGAGTCTTCCGCCATGTCTGATCCTGTTGTCATCCTGTCTTATGCCCGCACGCCAATGGGGGCGATGCAGGGCGCACTTGCCGACGCCAGTGCGACCGATCTTGGTGCAACGGCGGTAAAGGCAGCGGTTGAGCGGGCCGGCGTGGATGGCGCGGATATCGAGCGCATCTACATGGGGTGCGTGCTGCCGGCCGGGCTCGGCCAGGCCCCGGCACGTCAGGCCGGCATCAAGGCAGGTCTGCCCAAATCGGTGCAGGCAACCACGGTGAACAAGGTGTGCGGATCGGGCATGCAGACTGTCATCATGGGCGCCGAAGCACTGGCCGCCGGTTCGGCCGATCTCCTGGTGGCGGGCGGCATGGAAAGCATGACCAATGCCCCCTATCTCCTGAAAAAGCATCGCAGCGGGGCACGGATCGGGCATGACACTGCTTATGATCACATGTTCCTCGATGGGCTGGAGGACGCCTATGATGCTGGGCGCGCCATGGGCACATTTGCACAGGACATGGCCGATCAATATCAGCTGACGCGCGATGCGCAGGATGCCTATGCCCTGGAGTCGCTGGCCCGCGCCAAGGCAGCTCAGGAGACCGGGGCGTTCGATCTTGAAATCGCGCCCGTCACGCTCGCAACGCGCAAGGGCGAGGTGGTGGTGGCGCTCGATGAAAGTCCGGGCAAGGCCATGCCGGACAAGATCCCCTCGCTCAAGCCCGCTTTTGCAAAGGATGGCACGATCACCGCCGCCACCAGCAGCTCGATTTCAGATGGCGCCGCAGCACTTGTGCTGACGCGTGCCAGCGTCGCCGAGGCAAAGGGGCTGAACCCGGTGGCACGCATCGTGGCGCACGCGGCCCATGCGCAAGAGCCGGCTGCCTTCACCACGGCCCCGGTCGGCGCGATCCGGAAATGCCTTGCCAAAGCGGGGTGGAGCGTGGGCGATGTCGATCTGTTCGAAGTCAACGAAGCCTTTGCCTGCGTCGCCATGTTTGCGATGCACGATCTGGGGATCCCGCACGACAGGATCAATGTGAATGGCGGAGCCACGGCGCTGGGCCATCCCATTGGCGCATCGGGCGCGCGCATCATCACCACGCTGATTTCCGCGCTGCAGCGGCATGGCAAGAAGCGCGGGGTTGCATCTTTGTGCATTGGCGGCGGCGAGGGCACTGCCCTGGCCATCGAGCTGGCCTGAGGCACGGCCGGGGCGGCGTGGCGGGGCAGGGCGGATGAACATCGTCTTCCCCCTGTTCGATCAGGTGACGCAGCTCGATTTTGCGGGGCCAGCGCAGTTTTTGTCGCGCATCCCCGGTGCTGTCATTCATGTTGTTTCGCGCGATGGCTCAGCGGTCTCCACCGATTGCAGCTTTCGCATCGCGCCAACCGGGGATTTCGCCGGCTGCCCGCAGGCCGATCTGATCTGCGTGCCCGGCGGTTTCGGGGTGCGGCAGGCGCTTGGCGATCCCGCCATCATCGGGTTCGTCCGCGATCAGGCAGCAGGGGCGCAGTGGGTCACCAGCGTGTGCACGGGTGCCTTCATCCTCGGTGCCGCCGGATTGCTGGCAGGCAGGCGTGCGACCACCCACTGGGCCTACACCCACTTGCTGGGCGACGTTGGCGCCATCCATGAATCGGCCCGCGTGGTGCGCGATGGCAATCTCATCACGGCAGGCGGCGTCACATCGGGGATTGATTTCTCGCTCACGCTGATGGCCGCCGTTGCGGGTGACGATGTGGCGCAAAGCGTGCAGCTCGCGCTGGAATATGATCCGGCTCCGCCCTTCGATTCGGGGCACCCCTCAGCTGCGCCAGGCCATATCGTTTCGACCATGCGCGAGCGATTTTATGATGCAGCAGCGGCGGCGATGGCAGATGCTATTGCGGCGCACCGCTGAAGCCGCTAGCGGCGCGCAGCGCTGCGGCATCAAGCCGGTAACCATCGAGAAACACGGTTGAAACCCGGCGCAGTGCGGCGAGCCCGCGCGATGCATCACCATCAACGAGGATCAGGCTGGCCAGCTTGCCCGGCTCGATCGCGCCATAGCGATCCGCCATGCCCGCCATGCGCGCCGGCACAATGGTGGCGGTTTGCAGCGCTTCCTCATTCGTCAGCCCGGCCTGCTGATAGAGCTCCAGCTCGCGCACCAGCTCCATGCCCGCCCCATCCGTGCCCGCAACAATCGGCACCCCGGCCTTGTGGAGACGGCCGACCAGGCCGACCATCTTGGCAAAGCTGGCGCGGAAATCATCCCGCGTCAGCCCGTCGAACAGGGGATAGCCACCGATTTTCCATCCACGCGCGACATTGGGAGGCGAAATGGCCACATAAGGCGCATAAGCCGGCGTGATGGCGCTGCCATCGGATGTCAGCGTCCCTTCCCACACGACCAGCGTCGGGTCCACAATCGTCTTGCGCTGGGCCAGTTCGGCATAAAATGCCTTCAATTCAGGTGAATCGAGATCGACATCCTTGCCATATTTGGCCGGTCCTTCCAGCCGTGCGGCCGTGTTGGCCTTATCCACCACGGCCTGCGGCATCGCCTGCATCATGATGAAATTGATGTGGGTAATCTCGTCATAGCCAGCGCGAACAGCTTCGATCGGGCGCATGCCCGCCGGAATATGGCCATGCACGTGCAGGCCCAGCCGCTTGGCCTCCGCCGCGGCAGGCGCAATCCATTCCGGCTTCATCGAGGTGTAGAATTTGGCGCCCCACAGCCCGGCATCCTTCACCCGGCGCACCGCGGCCAGCGCCTCTTCCTGCGAGGACACCGTGAGCGATCCTTGGGCGGCGAGCGGATCCTTGCGATCAATGATCACGGAAACCATGCCATCAGGCGCGATCAGTTCGCCGGCGGCGCGGCGCTTGCTGATGCTCAGCGCTTCATCAATCATCGATCCGGGGCTGCGATAATTGGTGATGCCGGTCGCCACATTTTGCAGCAGACCCCAATCATAGCCGCCCACGTGCAGATGCGAATCCCACAGGCCGGGGAGCAGCGTCTTGCCCCGCCCGTCGATCCGCGTGGCCGCTTTTGGCGCGCTGATCGTTCCCGCGGCTCCCACGGCCTTGATCTTGCCATCTTCGATCAGCACGGCCTGACCGGGCACGTAACGCCCCGCGACGGAATCGAACAGCAGGACATTATCGATCAGCGTCGCACCCCGATTGGCGGGTTTGAGGAATTTTTTGGCCACATCGCGCACCATCAGCGCTTCGGCGGCCTCCTGCGCCTCCTTCAGCCGGGGTGCCGCCTTTTCATAACCGGCGGGCAGCAGGGATATGCCGCCTGCAAATCCGAAATAGCGATTGTTTGCATCCAGCCACACCGGCGATGGCGCAAAGCCATAGCCGCTCACAAAGGCGAGCTTGAGCTGCTTTTTGCCAGCCGGCCCTTCGATCTGCGTTGCCTTGCCGATGCTGATCGTGGCTCGCCCGCCGGGCAGCAGATCGATCCCTTTGGCACCGGCCTTCACCAGCGCATTCACATCCAGCTCATTGGCCAGCCAAGGGCCGCCATAGGTGGTATAGCGCTTGCTGCCAAAGGGAGCGCTGCCTTCGTCCACTGCGGTTTTCCAGCGGGCCGTCCCCTTTGCGTCGACGCTGAAATTTTCGGTCGCATCGCCCGAATCGGTATAGCCGCGAATGGCGATGCGGATCGGCCGCCCATCCTTGCCCAGACGGACGAGCTGATCGGTTTCGGTGATCCAGCCCCGCAGCGACATCGACATGCGATAGGCCATCTCGCCATCCGCTGTCTTCCAACTCCAGATGTCGCCATGTTTTCCGGCGGCCGAGCTGATGGTGTAATGCGTTGCGTCTGCCGGGGGTGCGAGCAGCTGTTCCTTGGGCGTGGGATCAGCAAAGGACGCCGTTGACACACCCACGAGCAGCGCAGCGCAACATGCTGCGCGCGCGAACATTGATTTCCGCATGGCAGTTCCTCCCAATCGACCGGGCCATGCCCGGCTACCCATTCCCGCGACAGAGTGGGCCATAGCCGCCGGGATGATGCAAGTTAAATTGCAGGTCTGCCTGCACGAACGGCTTGGTATCGATTTATGTTCCTATTATGTTCTTTCCATGGAAACCGATTCGCACCGTCCGAATGCGCGTGCGCCCGCGCATGCC
>CAZFYJ010000061.1:0-9601 GCA_964523215.1 uncultured Sphingomonadaceae bacterium
GGCATTTATTCCGCAGCATCGGCGTGATGGCGTGACGTCATTATGGGCATTGGACGCCACCCTTGCCCGAATTTTCGCGGCCACAAAGGAGCCGGCCCTGCGTCAGATCCGGCTTGCCTGGTGGCGCGAGGCGGTGGCCAGCTGTGGCGATGGGCGGCACGATCATGTGCCGCAGATTGCGGCGTTGCGGCAGCATTGCATGGATCTGATCGCACCTGAGCAACTATGCGCACTGATCGACGATTGGGAGCCGCTTCTGATTGCCGATCCGCACGAAATGGCGCCGGCGCTCGAAGGTTTCTGCGCAGCTTATGCACCCCGGCTGTGGTCGCTCAGCGCCAGGCTGATCACGCCGGAGGCTGTGCCGTGCGGCACCGACCATGCGTCAGCAGCGCTATGGGCGCAGGTGCGCCATGTTCGCTGCCTTGCGCCGGTTGCAGTGGTGGAAGATAAGCCGCTGGCAGCCGCACGGGTAGCCCGCCCGCCCAAGCCGTTGCGTATGCTCGATAGCCTGTGCCGCACCATCCGCGCGCGCAACTTTCGCCGGGCACCATTAAAGGAGCAGCTGCATCTTTTCCGTGCCGGGATCTTCGGCTAGGCTGACTCGAGCAGGAGGCGCGGATGAACCGAATTTTGCTGGGTGGCCTTTCGGCGCTGTTGTTGCTGATCGGCGGCTATTTTGTCCTGCAGGCCACGGCACCTGGAAAAGGGAATGCCATTACCGCGGCGGCGCTTCCTGGCCTGCCGCTGGGCGATGCGGATGCACAAGGCGATGCCCCGCCCGAGCTGGTCGATCCACCTGCCGCAGCGCCAAAATCCCGCGAGGAAAAGCGCTTCAATCGCTATGATCGGGATCGCAACGGCGCCATTACGCGTGTCGAACTGATGAGCAGCCGGACGAAGGCCTTCAAGACGCTGGACAAGGATGGCAACAATCTCCTCTCTTTTGAGGAGTGGGCCGTCAGGACGTCGGACAAATTCGCAACCGCCGATGCAGACCGGGACGGCAAGCTGACGCGGGCGGAATTTGCAACGACCGCCCCGAAACGGCGCGCTAAGCCGGCATGCAACTGCTGATCCAGCCGTGCAGGTCCGCGCTCGCCCGGGCGGAATAAAGCCGCTTGCGGTCAGCCTTGCGGCTCTTGCCCGCAAGATCGAGCGGGGGAAACAGCCCGAAATTGATGTTCATCGGCTGAAATGTCTCTGCTGATGCGCCGCCCGTGATATGGGCCAGCAGCGCGCCGATTGCCGTCGTCTGGGGTGGCAGGGCTGGCATTGAGCCTGCAAGTTCGTCAATCCAGAAACGCGCGGCAATCAGCCCGATTGCGGCACTTTCGACATAGCCCTCACAGCCGGTGATCTGGCCCGCAAAGCGGATGTTCGGCCGCGATCTGAGGCGCAGGCTGTCATCCAGCAGGACCGGCGATTTGATGAAACTGTTGCGATGCAGCCCGCCCAGTCGCGCAAATTCAGCATGTTGCAAGCCGGGGATCATGCGGAATATGCGCACCTGCTCACCATGTTTCAGCTTCGTCTGAAAGCCGACCATGTTCCACAGCGTCCCCAGCGCATTATCCTGCCGCAGCTGGACAACCGCATAGGGCCAGCGCCCGGTGCGCGGATCGTCGAGCCCGACCGGCTTCATCGGGCCAAAACGCAGCGTCTCCGGCCCGCGCTCCGCCATCACCTCGATCGGCATGCAGCCCTCGAAATAGGGTGTATTCGCCTCCCACTCCTTGAAGCTGCTCTTCTCGCCCGTCAGCAGGGCATGCAGAAAGCCTTCATAATCCGCCTTGGTCATCGGGCAGTTGATATAGTCTGCGCCGTCACCCAGCGGGCCGGACTTGTCCCAGCGGCTCGCTTTCCAGGCAATGCTCATGTCGATGCTGTCATGGTGGACGATCGGGGCCAGCGCATCGAAAAAGGCAAGCGCGTCCTCGCCCGTTTCCTCGGATATCGCCGATGCGAGGGCCGCCGCGGTCAGCGGGCCTGTGGCAATGATGCACGGGCCTTCGGGCAGCTGGTCGATCCGTTCGCGCATCAGCGTCACGTTCGGATGGCCGGCCAGCGCCTGTGTCACCCCTTGCGCATAGCCATCACGGTCCACCGCAAGGGCAGAGCCTGCCGGCACGCGATGCCGATCCGCCTGCGCCATGATCAGCGAGCCCAGTGCCCGCATTTCGGCATGCAGCAGTCCGACGGCATTGCTCTGTGCATCATCGGACCGAAAGCTGTTCGAGCACACCAGCTCGGCCAGACGATCGCTCTTGTGCGCTGGCGTGGTTTCCGGCCCGCCACGCATTTCGGACAGGCGGACGCGAAAGCCTGCCTCGGCGAGCTGCCAGGCTGCTTCGGCTCCTGCCAGGCCACCGCCGACCACGTGAATGTCATATCCATGCGGCATGGCGGCGCGGCTCAGCTGCAGCCCATGGCAGGACTTTCGCGCACCGAACGGACGCTGGCAAGCGGAAGCGGGGCATAGACATGCGGGAACAGCGCGCCACCGCGTGACGGCTCCCAGCGGACGGCATCGCCCAGCATGGCAAGATCAATCTGCGCAATCACCAGATCCTGCTGTCCGGCAAAGTGGCGCGACAATGTCTCTGCCAATTGATCGTCGGTGGACAGATGGATGAACCCATCGGCAAGATCGACCGGCGCGCCCTCAAACATGCCGGCCGACTGAAATGCCGTCCATTGCCCGGCGGTCAGCACCTTATAGGCAGAATCCGGCATGTCGCACGCATCACGCATCGGCGCCGGGGGCCTGGCTTTCCGCCGCGCCCGGGGGCGTCGCTTCGTCCTGATCGGAGGCTTCGTCCTCGTCATTTTCGCTGATCAGCGCGACGCTCACCACATGTTCGCCTTCGGCCACGTTGAACAGCCTCACGCCTGCGGTGTTGCGGCCGATGACGCGCAGCCCCTGGCCGCTTTCATCGCCCTCATCGCGCAAGGATCGCAGCTGGATGGCCAGCCGGATAAGCTTGGCCTGATCCGTCACGAGGATCAGCTGCTGCCCGCTTTGCACCGGGAAGCTGGCAACCACGGGGCCGTTGCGCTCAATATTGGCGATATTGGTAATGCCCTGTGCGCCGCGATTGGTGCGCCGATATTCATAGGCGCTGGAGATCTTGCCATAGCCATTGGCGCACACCGTCAGAATGAACTGCTCCTTTTGCGCCAGAGCGTCATAGCGCGCCTGATCCAGCGTCATCTCTCCCTCGCGCTCGGCCTTCCAGGGGGCAAAGCGCAGATAATCCTCGCGTTCCTCCGGCTTTGCGCCCGATCGGCGCAGGATCGAGAGCGAAATCACCTCATCTTCGGCCTGCAGCGTCGCCCCGCGGACACCCGTCGAGTTGCGGCTCTGAAATTCGCGGACATTGGTGCCCTCAAAGCGGATGGCGCGCCCCTTGCGCGTTGCCAGCAGCACATCGTCCTCCTCGGTCAGCAAGGCAACGCCGATCAGCCGGTCGTCTGCGTCTTCGCCTTCGAATTTCATCGCAATCTTGCCATTGGACGGGATGTTGGCAAAGGCGTCCATGCTGTTGCGCCGGACATAGCCCTTGGCCGTCGCAAACATGACATGCAGCTTGCCCCATTCGCTCTCATCTTCCGGCAAGGGCAGCACCGTCGAAATCGTCTCCCCGGCACTGAGCGGCAGAAGATTGACCATCGGCCGCCCGCGCGTGGCGGGGCCGCCCTCGGGCAGTCGCCACACCTTCATGCGGTAAACCCGGCCCAGCGTAGAGAAAAACAGGACGGGGGTGTGCGTCGATGTGACGAACACCTGTGTGATCACATCCTCATCCTTGGTGTTCATGCCGGCCCGGCCCTTGCCGCCGCGCCGCTGCGCGCGGAAACTGTCGAGCGTTGTGCGTTTGATATAGCCGTCCATGGTCACGGTCACGACCATCTCTTCGCGTTCGATCAGGTCCTCATCATCGATCCCGTCGGCAGCGGGCATGATCTGGCTCTTGCGCGGGGTGGCGAATTCATCGCGCACCGCAATCAGCTCAGCGCGCATGACCTCATACAGCTTGGCGCGGTCGGAAAGGATCGCCAGCAGCTCCTCGATCGTTCCCGCCAGATCCTTCAGTTCATTGCCGATTTCGTCGCGCCCAAGCGCTGTCAGCCGATGCAGCCGAAGGTCCAATATGGCTTTGACCTGGACTTCGGACAGCGTGTAGCTTTCCCCGGTGACGCTGGTTTCGATTGCTTCGACGAGGCGGATATAGGGGGCAATATCCGCGATCGGCCATGCCCGCCCGATGAGCGCCTCACGCGCGGCAGCAGGGCTGGGGGCCCCACGGATGATGCGGACCACCTCGTCAAGATTCGAGACGGCCACCACCAGGCCAAGCAGAATGTGCGCGCGCTCCCGCGCCCGGGCGAGCTCAAACTTGCAGCGGCGCGTGATCACTTCCTCGCGGAAACGGACAAACGCCTCGATAATGTCACGCAAACCCAGCATTTCCGGGCGGCCGCCGCGGATGGCGAGCATGTTGGCCGGAAAGCTTGCCTGCGCTGGCGTGTGCCGCCAAAGCTGGTTCAGGACGACATCAGGCGTGGCATCCTTCTTCAGCTCGATCACGATGCGAACGCCAAAGCGGTTCGTCTCGTCGCGAATGTCCGAAATGCCTTCGATCCGCTTGTCCTTGGCGGCCTCCGCAATTTTTTCGACCAGCCCTGATTTGCCGACCTGATAGGGTATTTCGGTCAGCACAATGGCGCGTTTGTCGCCGCGCCCTTCCTCGATCTCGTGACGGCTGCGCATCATGATGGAGCCGCGACCTTCGGCATAGGCCTTGCGCGCACCACCAAGGCCAAGAATAAGCCCGCCGGTCGGAAAATCGGGTGCCGGGATGATCTCCATCAGTTCGTCAGTGGTGATGGCGCTGTTGTCCATATAGGCAAGGCAGGCGTTGATCACCTCGCCCAGATTATGGGGCGGAATGTTCGTCGCCATGCCGACGGCAATGCCGCCCGCGCCGTTCACCAACAGATTGGGGAAGCGCGCCGGCAGGACCACCGGCTCTTTCAGGCTGCCATCATAATTGGGCTGGAAATCAACCGTATCCTTGTCGAGATCGTTCAGCAGCGTGTTGGCAACCTTGGCAAGGCGTGCTTCGGTGTAGCGTTCGGCCGCCGGCGGATCGGGATCCATGCTGCCGAAATTGCCCTGTCCATCGATCAGCGGCACCCGCATCGACCAGTCCTGCGTCATGCGGGCGAGGGCGTCATAGATCGCGCTGTTGCCGTGCGGATGGTAATTGCCCATCGTATCGCCGACAATCTTGGCCGATTTGCGATAGGGCCGTCCGGCCACGAAGCCGCCTTCATGCGCGGCATAAAGGATGCGACGGTGCACCGGTTTCAGGCCATCGCGAACATCGGGCAAAGCGCGCGCCACGATCACGCTCATCGCGTAATCGAGATAGCTTGTTTTCATCTCGTCGACGATGTTGACGGGCTCAATGTCCGAGCCGCCGGAACCGGGCGGAATCTGTGTGATATCGTCAGTCAAAATCGGGCCTGTTGTCTGTATTGTTTGCGCTGGTCCGGCCCTAGCGAAGCTGCCCGGTGATGGCCAGCAAATTGAGCCTTTTCCCCGCTGTTTTTTTGACCGGGCGACGGCGCGGTTTCAGGGAGCGATTTCCTGTCCATCCCACGCAAAAATGCGCCCGCTCTGCTCCGGCTCCAGCCGATCAAGCACCGCCAGCAGCGCCTGCGCCGAAAAGGCCGGCGTAAACAGCTTTTCGGGGGGCACCCCCCGCTGAAACGGGGCGCTCATCGCGCTGTCGACCGTGCCTGGGTGCAGCGCCACGCAGATCGAAGCCGGGTTGCTGCGCTGCCATTCGATGGCCTGGGTGCGCACATACTGGTTCAGCGCAGCCTTTGATGCGCGATAGCTGTGCCAGCCCCCTGCGCGATTGTCTGATATGCTCCCCACCCGGGCGCTGAGTGCGGCAAAGACGGCACGGCCTTTGCGGGGCATCAGCGGCAGAAGGTGTCGCGCGACCAGCATTGGGCCGATCGCATTGACGAGAAAATTTTCGGCCATCCAGCCGGGCTCGATCATGCCAAGCGATTTTTCGGGCATCTGCGCGCCACGGTGCAGCAGCCCGGTGGCCACGATCACCAGAGCAGGCGGCGGCCCGGCGGCGATCACCGCTGCCATTTCAGCAAGCGTCTCGGGGCGGGCATAATCGGCTTCGATCGCGGCGCCACGCCGGGCGCAGCGGTGAACCGTAGCGAATCCTCCCCCTTGGGACAGAAGATCGGCAAGGGCTGTGCCGATGCCGCCGCTGGCGCCGACGATAACGGCGGACTGTTCGCTCATCTCTGCTCCCCCTTCTGGCTGCCATTGCCCAAGCGCGGGCAGACGATTATGCACGCACCAAATGCTAGTCACTGCTCTGCTTAACGCAACCGAGCCTCAAGACGGGGAGGGAGGCACGCCAGCCAGGCTGCGGGCGCTGGTTCCGGTGCTGGGGCAGACGCTGCTCGAACGCCAGGCGCACAGCGCCATGGCCGCGGGCATAAGCAGCTTTCTGATTCACATTGCCCAGGTGGAGCCTGATGTTGTGCAGCTGGCAGACCGCCTGCGCGCTCGTGGCAACATGGTTGAA
This sequence comes from uncultured Sphingomonadaceae bacterium, assembly GCA_964523215.1. Classification (GTDB taxonomy): domain Bacteria; phylum Pseudomonadota; class Alphaproteobacteria; order Sphingomonadales; family Sphingomonadaceae; genus CAZFYJ01. The sequence goes on from CAZFYJ010000061.1 coordinate 6,630, forward strand.
TTTGTGCGCAATCTGGCTGATGTCGCCGCACAGATCGCGCCAGACCAGCGCCTGTTGCTCGTGGCCGAAGGGCTGCATGCGCCGGCGTCGCTCTATGCCGAAATCAGCCAGAGCCATGGCGCTGCAACGCTGCTCGCAACGGGCGACAGCCCGTTCACGCGCGGCCTGGAGCGGATCGACGCGCAACATCGCTGGGCCGGGCTGGCGATGATCAGCGGGGCAATGGTGCAGCAATGCCGCGACATGCCCGATGACTGGGATATCAGCGCGACCTTGCTGCGCCAGGCTGTGCAGGGCGGGGCACGGCGACAGCCGATCGACAGCGCATTGTTTGAGCTCGGGCAATTTGCGCTCGTCCGCCGTGCCGAAGATGCAGCGCCGGTCGAGGCGGCCATTCTTGGCACAACTCAGCATCCTGCGGCTGGCACGGGGCAGAATTTGGTGTGGAGCCCGCTGCTGCGGCTTGGCGGCGGTGCATTGGTGCGCAGCGGCATTTCCGTGCAGGGCATGTTCTATGCCGCAGCAGGCCTGATGCTGCTGGCAACGGCGCTGATGTTTTCCGGCTGGATCACGATCGGTCTTGCTGCGCTGCTGCTGGCGCTCTCGCTTGCTGCAACCGGGCGCCACCTTGGCCTTTTTCGGGCAACGGACGCAGCCATTGCCAGCTGGGATCGGATGCTGCGGCTGGCCAGCCTGTTTCTGCCGCTGCCAATTGCCGCCGCGCTGATTCTGCGCGCCGGAGAGACGCTGGCGCTCATGGCTCTGGCGACGGCACTGGCCTGCCAGCTATGGGTTGCCGACAGGGCGGTGCACGCGCAGAAATCGCCATCGCAGCGAAGCTGGGCCGTGCCCGATGGGGATATGGCCGTCCTGATCATGGCAGCTGGCATATGGGCGGGCCAGCCCTTGCTTGCCACGGCATGTGCGCTGTTGTTGGCAATCTGCGGCCTCGGCATGTGGCTTGATCGTATATTTCGCAACGCAGTTTAGGCGGAATTAACGCTGAATTGCTAAGTGACGGGCGTGATGAATGGCTTGATCCGCATTTTGGCTGTGCCGGTGCGCCGGGCGCTGCCCGTGGCGCTGCCGTGGCAATGGCCCGCCAGCTGGGCAGGATCCAATGACGGATAATGTCATCCATGCGCGGGTCGGGCGCACTGGCCTTCTCATTGCCGCGGATGCCGAGCTGGAGGCGCTGCACAGCCGCATCGGCGGGCGCATTGGCGGCCCGCTGCTGGTGCCGCAGCTGGCGCGGCTGGCAAGCCTGGTTCAGCGCAACGGACTGGCGCTCAGCCGCACGGTGATTGCCGCAGATGATCAACAGGATTACAGCATGTGGGCCCGCTTTTCGCCGGATCCGGACGGGGTTTCCATTGCCATCACCGATTGGCAGGCAAAGCCGCGCGCGGCCAGCGATGCAGGCGCGACTGACATGACGGCCCTGCCCGAAAATGGCTGGCTGTGGCGTTGCGACGCGCTGCTCCGGGTGACGGCGCTGTGGCCTGATTTGCACCATAGCGAGCTTGCAACCGATCCCTATGTCGGCGGCTCGATCACCGATTTGTTCAGCCTACAGCCCAATGATTTCGGGCGGTTTCCCCTGCTGGCAGCAATGGCCGCGGAGCAGGACTTTGGTGATCAGCAGGCCGAATTGCTGGCGCGCATGCCGCATCAGATACAGCCCATGCTCTATCGCCTTTCCGGGCAGGTGCTGCGCGATGATGCCGGGCGCTTTGCGGGCTTCAGCGGCCATGCCGTGCGCGACATTTCAGACATTCAGGCAGAAATGGATGAACTGCCATTTGCGCCGCCCGGCATGCCTGATGCCGTGGATATTCAGCGCGATGGCGGGAATGATGCGGGCTTGCCGCTCGATTTTGGCAAGGCAATGGATGCCAATATGCGCGCGCCGCTGGGACGCATCATCGCCAATGCCGATACGATTGCGGCCCGGCTCGAAGGGCCGATCCGCCAGGATTATGCCAATTATGCGCGCGATATTGCGCTTGCCGGGCGTCATCTGATGGGGCTGATCGACGATCTGGCCGATATGCAGGCGATCGAGCGCCCGGATTTTTCCGTGGCCCGCGAGCCGGTCGATCTTGGCGATGCCGCGCGCCGCGCCGCCGGCCTTCTGGCTGTGAAGCTGCGCGATCGGCAGATGACACTGAAAGCGCCCGCAGCCGATGAACATGTCGTCGCGATTGGCGAATTCCGGAGGATTCTGCAAATTCTCCTCAATCTGATCGGCAATGCGGTGCGCTATGCTCCCGAACAATCGGAAATCTGGATCAGCATCGACGAGGATGCGGGCCACGCCTATCTGACGGTCGCAGACCAGGGCATCGGGATACCCGCCGAAAAGCTTGGCCGCGTCTTTGAAAAATTCGAGCGTCTCGGCCGCACCGATCATGGCGGCAGCGGCCTTGGGCTCTATATATCGCGCAAACTTGCCCGCGCCATGGGCGGCGATCTCAGTGTGGACAGCGCAGCCGGGCAGGGGGCCCGCTTCACGCTTTCACTGCCGAAACAGTCTTAAGATCGTGGCTTAGCGCTTTGATACGGGGACATAGTCCCGCTGCGCAGCACCGGTGTAGAGCTGCCGCGGGCGGCCGATTTTCTGATTCGGGTCCGAAATCATCTCGTTCCACTGCGCAACCCATCCAACTGTGCGGGCCAGCGCAAACAGCACGGTGAACATGGTGGTGGGAAAGCCGATCGCGGAGAGGATGATGCCCGAATAGAAATCGACATTCGGGAAGAGTTTCTTCTCGATGAAATAGGGGTCCGAAAGGGCAATTTCCTCCAGCCGCATCGCGGTTTCGAACAATGGATCGTTCACCTTGAGCGCGTCAAACACCTCGCGCACGGTCTGCTGCATCACCGATGCGCGCGGATCATAATTTTTGTAAACCCGGTGGCCAAAGCCCATCAGGCGGAACGGATCATTCTTGTCCTTGGCGCGCTCGATA
>CAZFYJ010000062.1:0-9371 GCA_964523215.1 uncultured Sphingomonadaceae bacterium
CAGCCGCGCCCCCGCCTCAAGCTGCGCCCGGCTGATCCGCTTGCGCGCATAAAGCCAGCCGAGCGGGCTTTCAGCCAGGTTCACGGTGACCGTGCGCACTGCATGGCCTGCTGCTGTGTTTGGCAGAATCATATCGGGATGGGGGCGTTCGGCCAGCGCGCGCATGGCATCTCCTTTGCAACCGGGTGGGGACATCTGCGCTTGCCATTATGGCGATGATGTAGGAAAGCGATAACCGATAAGGTTAGCTTCGAAGGATGCGATCATGATCAATTCGATCCGTGCGGTGCGCAAGGCCAAAGGGCTGACCTTGGAGGACGTGGCCGCCCGCTGCGTGCCTCCCACCACGGCGCAGACCATTGGCCGGCTGGAAACCGGGGCACGCAAGCTGACGCTGCCGTGGGTTGCAACCATTTCCCGTGCGCTGGGCGTGAGCGAGGCAGAGCTTGTGCGGCTGCCCGATGAGGCGCGGATCGGCATATTCGCGCTGCTTGGCCCGGACGGCGCCCTTGCGCCCGCCCGCGAGGAGGAAATTGCGCCGCTGCGCCCCTCGGCCGGCATGCTCGCCGTGCGGGTGATCGGCAGCATTGGCGATTATCGCGCTGGCGACGACATCTGGTGCGAACGGCTGTCGCCGGATGGATTGGCCGCGGTGCGCAACCGGGATATCCTCGTCCCCCGCCCGGCAGGCCGCTTCATTTTCGGCCGTCTGCTCGATTGCGATGCCGCCAATCTCCAGATATTGCCGCTGAGCGCCGGCAACCGCCAGCAGATCATCCCCTTGCCGGCCTGGGCGGCTGTGGCCCGTCGGCTGATCCGGTCGCTATGATGCCGCAAGCCGCCCTTCCGGGTGGCGCGGCTGAGACGGTCCGCCCCATCCATGTGGTGAGCCTTGCCACGCTATTTCCCAGCCCGGCACAGCCCAATTTCGGCCTGTTCGTTGCCGAATCGCTGAAGGCGCTGGCACGCCAGCCGGGGATCTGCCTGACGGTGATCGCGCCGCGCGGAGTGCCGCCCTGGCCCCTTTCCCGCCTCCCGCGCTATCACGCCATTGCGGGCCTGGCCGATGAAGACATGTGGCAGGGTCTGCGCGTGCTGCGGCCGCGCTTTGCGCTGCTCCCTTATGTTGGCGGGCGCGTGAACCCGCTGATGATTGCGCAAGCGGTGCGCCCGGCCCTCGATGCGCTGCACCGGGCACAGCCGGTCGACGTGCTCGATGCCCAGTTTTTCTATCCCGATGGCCCGGCGGTGCACAGGCTTGCGCGCGCGCTTGGCCTGCCGTTTTCGATCAAGGCACGCGGCGCGGATATCAGCTATTGGCCGCATCAGCGCGGCATTGGCAGGCAGATCATGTCCGCTGCCGCCGCAAGCGCCGGCCTGCTTGCGGTTTCGGAGGCGATGAAGGCCGATATGGTGGCGCTGGGCATGGCGGCGGACAGGATCAGCGTTCACTATACCGGGATCGACATGGCCCGTTTCCGCATATTGCCCGATGTTCGTGCCGCACGATCCGGCCCGCCGATGCTCCTGACCGTGGGGGCGCTGATACCGCGCAAAGGGCAGGATCTGGTGATCCGTGCGCTGCCGCTGCTGCCGGGCGTGCATTATCAGCTGGCCGGATCGGGCGAGGCCGAAGCCAGCTATCGGGCGCTGGCGGACGAATTGGGTGTGGCAGAGCGCGTCCATTTTCTGGGGCCGGTTGCCAATGCGGACCTGCCTGCGCTCTACAATGCGGCCGATGCCTTCGTTCTGCCATCCGTTTCCGAAGGGCTGGCCAATGCCTGGGTGGAGGCGCTGGCATGCGGCACGCCGATCGTGGTCAGCGCAGCGGGCGGAGCTGCAGAGCTGGTGCGCAGCGAAAAGGCCGGATATGTCGTTGCCCGCACGCCACAGGCTTTGGCCGAGGCGATCGGGCGGCTGCTCGCCGCGCCGCCCGTGCCCGCGACAGTGGCGGCAACACTTGCCGGACGCTTCAGCTGGGATCGCAATGGTGCCGAGCTTGCGCGCCACCTGCGCGGCATGGCGCTTTAGACAACGGCCCCATCATCATCGGCGACCTTGCTCGTCACCCGTTCGGCATTGCTGTTGGCAGCGGCAGGCACAAAGCTGCTGCCGCTGACCTTGAGCCAGATGAGGATCGGCGCCGAGACATAGATGGATGAAAATGTGCCCACAAAAATCCCCAGCAGCATCGCCGCCGTCAGCCCGAAAATCACATCCGGGCCCAGCAGCAGCAGGATCAGCAGCGTGAGCATCAACGAAAGCGAGGTCACGATCGTGCGCGACAGCGTTTCATTCACAGAAAGATCGAGCAGCGGCTCAATCGCCATCTTGCGATATTTGCGCAGATTTTCGCGGATGCGATCATAGACCACGATGGTATCGTTGAGCGAATAGCCAATGATGGTAAGCAATGCGGCAACCACATTGAGATTGAATTCGAGCTGGGTGAGCGCGAAAAATCCCAGCGTCAGGATCACATCGTGGAACAGCGCAAACAGGGCGCCGACGCCGAACTGCCATTCAAAGCGGAACCAGATGTAGAGCGAAATGCCCAGCATCGCGAGGCCCAGCGCCCATGCACCGCTGATGGCCAGCTCTTTCGATACCTTGCCGGACACCGTATCGACCGAATCCAGCTTCATATCGGGATAGGCCGCCCGGATCGTCTGCTGCACCTGCGTGGAGGCGCGGTCTGCCGCTTCCTTGCCGCCTTCGGGCAGTGGCATGCGGATCGAAATCTCGTTCGGCGCGCCAAATTGCTGTATCGTCGCCTCGCCCAGATTCAGCGCATCGATACGGCTGCGCAGCTCATCGAGCGGCGGCGCCTTTGCAAAAGTGAGCTTGATCATCTGGCCGCCGGCAAAATCCACGCCGAGATTGAAGCCCTTCGTCGCCACCAGCCCGATCGACACGGCAATCAGCAGCAGGGATATGCCCATCGCCCACCAGCGATAGGACAGAAAAGGGATGTTGGTGTTGTCCGGAACCAGCTTGAGCGGAAACATCGGTGCGCCCTCCTAAATCACGATTTCTTTGGGCCGGGCCTTGCGCAGCCATTCCGCAACGATCAGCCGGGTGAAGGTCACGCCGGTAAAGACCGAAGTCGCAATGCCGATCGCCAGCACCACGGCAAAGCCGCGGATCGGCCCCGAGCCGAAGGAAAACATGATGATGGCGGAAATCACATTGGTGATGTTGGCATCGAAAATGGCACGGCTTGCTTCCTTATAGCCAAATTCGACCGCCTGGATCGTGCGCCGGCCACGGCGAATTTCCTCACGGATGCGTTCGTTGATCAGCACATTCGCATCCACGGCCGCACCAATGGTGAGCACAAAGCCCGCAATCCCCGGCAATGTGAGCGTTGCATTGAAGAAGGCCATGATGCCGAGGATCAGGAACGCGTTCACCACCAGGGCAATCGTGGTGTAAACGCCGAAACGGGCATAGGTGACGATCATGAAGAGGATGAGCGCGATCGTTGCGACAATCGCCGCCAGCGCACCCTTTTCGATCGAATCGCGCCCGAGATCGGGGCCGACCGTGCGCTCTTCCACCACGGCAAGCTTCACCGGCAGCGCGCCCGAACGCAGGGCAATTGCCAGCTGCTTGGATGAATCGACCGTGAAACTGCCCTTGATCTGGGCCTGCCCGCCGAGGATGGGTTCGTTGATGGAGGGGGCGCTCAGCACCGTGCCATCAAGGATCATGGCAAAGCGCTTGCCCGTGTTGGCAGATGTCACCTTGGCAAAAATATTGGCGCCCTCCGCATTGAAGCGGATATTCACCACCGGGCTGCCATCCTGCGGATCAAAGCCCGGCTGCGCATCGATCAGCTGATCACCGCTGATCATGACCTGGCGCTCAACCAGCTCGAAGCCGGGCCCGCCCTCGCCACGCGCCGTCGGCAGCATTTCATAGCCAATCGGCGCCTGCCCAGCCTGGAGCGCCTGCTGCTCTTCCGCGCTCAGTTCGCTCACCTCGCGCACCATGCGGAATTCGAGCCGCGCGGTCTGCCCCAGCAGATCCTTCAGCGCCTTGGGATCCTGAAGGCCAGGCACCTGCACCACGATCCGCTCTGCGCCCTGGCGGATGATGGTCGGTTCACGCGTGCCGAGCTGGTCGATGCGCTTGCGCACCACGCCAGTCGCCACTTCCATCGCGCTTTCAATGGCCTGCGCCTGCCCGGCACTGGTGGGCGTCAGCACGATGCGATTGTCGTCGACAATGCCGATGTCCCAATCGCGCTGTCCGGTCAGCCCTGCGCCGCTGGTCTGGGTGAACATGCGATCGCGCGCGGCATCGACCTTGCTCGGATCGGTAACGAGAAAGCTGACGCGCCCTTCGCTGCTCTGCAGATTGCTGATCTCGATATTCTGATTTGCCCCGCGCTCGCCACGCATGGCCGTGCGCACGGTCTGTTCCATATTGTCAAGCTTCTGCTTGCGCAGATCGGCCACATCCGCCTCCAGCAGAATATGGCTTCCGCCAGCCAGATCGAGGCCGAGGGCAATACGCGTGCTGCTGATCCAGCCCGGAAGCGAGGCGGTGGCCGATGCCGGCAGCAGGCTCGGCAGCGAAGCGAGCACGCCAATCACGATCAGCCCGATGATGCCCCATTTTTTCCAGGGCGGAAAGTCCAGCATTGCTCGTCCCTATTCATGGCGGCTGCGGCGTCTGCGCTGCCACCGCTTGCTGCGGCGCAGCCTCCGTCAGTCCGCGCCAGCTTCAATCATTTGCCGGCTTCGTGCCAAATGGCGTGACCGACGAGAGTGTCGCCTTGACCACTTTCACGCGCACGCTGGGCGCGATCTCGACTTCGACATGCGCGTCCTCAACCTTGGTCACCTTGCCCACAAGCCCGCCGGCAGTCACCACCATATCCTTCGCCTTGACCGCATCGATCATGGAGCGATGTTCCTTCATCCGCTTTTGCTGCGGGCGGATGAGAAGAAAATAAAAGACGACAAAAACAAGGAGCAGCGGCAGAATCTGCACGAGAAACAAGGCCGTGCCGTCGCTGGAGCCGCTGCCGCCGCCGCTGGCGGCCTGTGCCAAAAGAAAACTGTCCACTGTTCTGATCCTGATCCTGTGATGCAGCCGCACCAATGCCCGCAAGGCCATCGGCGTGCCGGATGTCAGGGGCCTATAGCAGAGGCTTTTCCAAAGGCAACTGCCACTGGGAGCGGTTTCACGTGCGTTACAAACATCTCGGACCTCGAAAATCGGGTGAAAACAACACGGCAGAGCGGGCAGGCTCAGTCAGGCGCTGGCCCACGCGATATGCAGCTCACATGCAAGGTGCCACAGGCGACGGCGAGGCCAGAGGGCGGGGTGCAGGCGGGAAGGGGGAGACGCTGCGAGCCCGGCACGCGCCAGCAGCATCGCAAGGCGGCTTGCATCACGTTCCATATCCGCCTAAGGGCCGGTCCCTCGGTCGGGACGTAGCGCAGCCTGGTAGCGCATCACACTGGGGGTGTGGGGGTCGCAGGTTCGAATCCTGTCGTCCCGACCAGTTTTCAGCATTCAAGACAACATCTTGAAAGAGCGCGGCGAACTGCGCTCGTGCTCATCCGGCCAGCCCACACTGGCAAGGCAAGACTCGCTGGACGTGGACTTTTTGACCTGCTGCCGGTTTGGCGGACACGGGCCTGAGCCCGTGACCTTGGCACATATCCGCCGTCGGCATCGCCGCTTCTTGCCGCTTCAAAGCAGCCGTGATCCGTTCCTCGCCGAACCTCTCGGCTTCATCCGTCCGGCTCTGAATCTGGGCCGGACCCTGCGCATCGCTGGACGGCAGCCAGGGGCTCAGACCAGATAATTCGCCGCAGAAACTGACCTTTGTTCATTGCAAGACATTCCGGGACAGCTAACCCGCAGCCTTGCCCGCGCTCTTGCCCGCTATCCGCCCAAACACGGAACCATAAAGCAAGCCAGTGCCGCCGGGATAATTGTGGTAGAACATGCCCCCCACCAATTCGCCGGCAGCGTACAGCCCCTTTATCGGGTTTCCTGCCAAGTCCAGGACTTGTGCGTCTGCATTGATCCTGATGCCGCCGAAGGTGAACGTGATGCCGCAGGTGACGACATAGCCGTGGAAGGGTCCTTGATCGATAGGGAGCGCCCAGTTTGATTTTGGGACGGCCAGTCCCGTCGTTTTGACGCCGTCAAGAATCGCGGGGTTGTATTCGCCGCCTGCACAGGCTGCGTTGAAGGCATCTACTGTGCGCACAAGACCATCGACGTTGATGTCCAACGCCTCTGCCAATTCGGCGATGCTGTTGGCGCTGGCCTTGGTCACCTCGCGGATGCGATATTCGTCACGCACCATGTGGTGGGTCTTGTCGTCGAAAATCTGGATCGCGGTTCGCCGCGGCTGCTTCATCACTTCCCTGCCATATTTGGCGTAGGTGTGATTGCGGAAATCGGCCCCTTCATCAATGAAGCGCTGTCCATTGAGATTGACGACAATTCCCAAGGGATAGCTATGCTTCTGGTAGTTGTCGAGCACCACACGGTCGCCAAAGGGCGGTGCTGAAATATCCCATTGGACCGCATGGCATGACGACCAGCCGCCATAGGGCTGCGCACCAATTCTCAGCGCTGCATTGATGCCGTCGCCGGTATTGTGCTGCGTTCCGCGCACGCGGCACAAATCCCACCCTTCGCCCAGATAGCGAACGCGCATTTCGGGGTTGGCTTCAAAGCCGCCGCACGCGAGCACAACTGACTTGCTTGCAAAGTTGACATAGCCGTCAGGTCCAAATGCCCGGACTCCGGTTATCGCGCCACTTTCGGCCTGAAGCAGTTCGCGCAGGCCCGTTTCATAGACGATGCTGATGCCCATGCGCTCCGCAGCCGCCATCAGCATATCGACCAGTCCCCAGCCGCCACCCACCGATTCGACATTCAAGCCGCCATAAAAATGGTGCTGTCCGTCAATTTTGTAACTTTGGCGACCGAACATCGGGATGAAGCGGATCTTGTGGGTTCGCATCCATCGCATGGTTTCTCTGGATTGGCCGACCATGATCTGCGCAAGTTCTTCGTCGGCCTGGTGTTCGGTCACGCGCATCAGCGTTTCCATGAACTGCGCTTCGGTGAAGGGGGGTAGGCTGGCGATCGATTCAAATTCACCAGAGGTCATATCGTCAAGAATGTCGGTGCGAAGGTCTTCAAGCCCATTGTGGCAGAAGCGAAATCCGCCGGCCGTGAATGTGGAATTGCCTCCGCGCTCTTCCTTTGTCGCCTTTTCGAGAACAAGCACCTTCGCGCCTTGTTCAGCTGCCGACAGCGCGGCACAAATGGCGGCATTCCCTGCGCCCACCACGATGACGTCCCAGCTGGTGTCCGCTGCATCCATGTCAGACCGTCGCCAAATCCCTCGGCTTCCGGATCACCGTCACGACCCTGTACACGGCAATCACCACGATCAGCGCCAATATGCTGGCTGCAATCGGTCGCGTCAGGAAAATGCTGAAATCGCCCGACGACATGGCCAAAGACCGGCGCAAATCCTGTTCGATCAAGGGGCCAAGCACCAGACCCAGCAAAACGGGCGCAATCGGGAAGCCATAACGTCGCAGAAGGAACGCGGCTACCCCAAGCAACCAGACGATCACGACATCCCCCAGGCTGCCTTGCAGGCTGTAGGCGCCCACGGTCGAGAATACCAGAATGATCGCGGTCAGCAGCCCCTTCGGGATGCGGAGCAATTGCACCCACAAGCCGACCAGAGGCAGGTTGAGCACAACCAGCAAGACATTGGCAACGTAAAGGCTGGCAATCAGCCCCCAGACCAGTTCCTTGTTGTTTTCAAGCAATGTTGGCCCCGGTTGCAGGCCGTAGAGCTGGAAGGCGACGAGCATGATTGCGGTGGTGGCCGAACCCGGAATACCAAGGGCGAGCAGCGGCACCATGCTGGCCCCGGCGGCGGCGTTGTTTGCCGCTTCTGGCCCTGCAAGTCCTTCAATTGCACCTTTGCCGAACTCTTGCGGATTTTTCGCGAAACGACGTTCAACGCCGTAAGCCATGAACGTCGCAAAGGTCGCCCCCGTGCCTGGCAGCAGGCCGCTGGAGAATCCAACCAGCGATCCTCTTATCCATGGGATGAAAGAACGTTTCCATTCGTCCAGTTTGAGCCAGAGCCGATTGGTGGGCAGCTGTTCGGTCGGGCCGGAAGGCGGTGCGGCGATCAGCCACAATGCCTCACCAACGGCGAACAACCCGACAGCACCCAACGCGACATCGATGCCACCGTAAAGTTCCTGGACGCCAAAAGTCAGGCGGTTTTCGCCTGTCTGGAGATCGATGCCGATCATCGCCAAGCCTAGGCCAAGAGCCAGCGCAAACAGGGCACGAGGCATTGATTTGCCCGCCATGCCGGTGACCATCGTCAGCGCGAACAACATCAATGCAAAATATTCAGGCGGTCCGAACCATAATGTTGCACTGGCCAGACTGGTCGCGGCGATCATCAGCATGAATGTCGCGAACGTGCCGCCGATGAAGGAGCCGATTGCCGACGTTGCGAGTGCAACGCCGCCCAATCCCTTTTTGGCCATGGGGTAGCCTTCAAACGTCGAAACCGATGAGGCCGCATCGCCCGGCGTGTTGATCAGGATTGAGGTCGTCGACCCGCCATACATGGTGCCATAGTAAATGCCGCCGAACAGGATGAACGCAGTTGTCGGCTCAAGCCCGAAGGTGAGCGGCAACAGCAGGGCGATCGCGACCGAAGGCCCTAGACCCGGAAGGACGCCAACTGCAGTTCCTATCAGGACTCCCAGCAAGCCGAACATCAGATTTTCGGGTGCCAGCGCGACCGAGAATCCCGTCCCCATGTCCGCAAAGAGCGAAGAAAAATTCATGGCGAGCCCTTATGGCAAAGCGACGTTTAGAATTCGGCTGAACAGCAACCATATGGCAGCGGTGATGCCGATCGCGGCCACCGCATCCCATTTCAGCGTCGTCGATCGCATCAAAATGCAGATCGCAAAAACAAAAACCGGGGTCGCTATGGCAAAGCCTACAAAGTTGAGCGCGATGATGAAGGCCGGGATCAGAGCCGCGCCCGCCAGAAAGCGTGTCCAAATCGGCAAGGGGCCACCGCCTTCGTCATCATCTTCCGCACCGGCAGGGGCAACCGCCTCGCCAGGCTTGGCGCGATAATGTTCATAGGCGATGCCTGCAGTTGCCGCGATGCCGAGCGCGGCAATAGCCTTGGGGAAAGCCCATGGACCCACCGGCGAATTGCCACCCTTGGTGCCATCAATGCCGAGCTGCTTCAGCATGGTGCCATAGAGTTCTTCTTCGGCATCAATCAAATCGGAAAAGGCTTCACCATCCAGAAAGCCGTCTTCCCAGCC
>CAZFYJ010000063.1:0-9342 GCA_964523215.1 uncultured Sphingomonadaceae bacterium
GAACAGCGGATCATTGCCCATATCGACAAACAGGTAGACCGGGATGATCGCCGCTGCTGCGACAAAGCCCCATGCCGCTGCCCGCCGGCCCAGCCGGTCTGAAACAAAGCCCCAGATCAGCCCGCCCAGTGCCGCGCCAATGAACTGCCAGCCGAGCACATCGCCGATCACGGTATCGGGAATGGCGCGATCTTCCCGCAAATAGGTGGAGGCCCAGCCCGTGAACGCCTGATAGGCAAAGAAATTCATGCCGGTCATCACGGCGAGCAACACCGTCTGCCGCGCAACAGCGGGCCGGAACAGCTCGGCAATGGGAAGCGCGGCCTTTGCCGTCGTCTGCCCGTCGGAAAGCCCGTCCATGGGGATCAGCCGCCGGTCATCGGGGATGATCAGAACCGTGAACAGCGCCAGCGCAACTGGCACGGCACCAGCCCACAGCAGCACGGTCCAGTCATAGCCTGCCTTGAATGCCGCCGCAGACAGAAAGCCGAGCGCGGCGACGGCAACATTATATGTGCCCAGCACCACCCCGGAAATCGTGCCGCGCACCTCGCGCGCGAAGAGGCCCGAATAAATGCCGACCGCAATGGGAAACATAGAGCCCATGAAAAAGCCGAGATAAACCCGCTGCACGACAAGGCCCGCATAATCCCTGACCAGCAGCGCCGCGAGCAGCCCGCTGCCATAGCCGATCATCGAGATGACCAGCGCGTTGCGCCGCCCGATCTTGTCTGCAACCTGGCCCATCACGATCGCGCCGATAATCGCGCCCACCGATTGCAATGTGTAGGCAGAGCCTGCCTCGAGATCCGTCAGCGCCAGGCTTTCCTTGATGTAGGGCCGCAGGATATCAACCGTGTTCCACGACCAGGCATAGAAAAAATAGCCGACGAGCAGAAAGGCAAGGGCGGCAAAGCGGCGCGTGCGCGTCAGTTCGCGCGCGTCGATCATCGTCGTCATGTCCGGTTTGCCCCTTTCAATGCGTGCACCCGCGCCATCACATCGACACCAATCTGCGCCAGCAGGTCGATCATGTCGATAAACACCCAGTTTTCAGCCAGCAGATCGCCATCGCGCCGCCAGAAATCCATCACCTTCATGGTGATGCGCTTGCCGGTGCCGGGCAGGCCCAGCCAGCCATCGCCGCTATGCGTTGCATTGATGCTGGGCCAGCCGGTGGAGGCGACATAGGCACCATCGCCAATGCGGCATTTGTGGTTGCCGCCCACACGATCGGGAAAGGCGGCAAGAAAGGGACCCTGGTGCGCACGCTCATAATCGGCGTGGCCGCGCGCGCTGCCGATGCCGCCGGGGCCATACCAGTGAAACTGCGGCTGCCAGAAATCCACCATGCGCATGGAGGAAAGAGTGCGCCCATCATAGCGCATCAGCCCGCCGATCATGGCTTCGACGAGCGCCAGGCTCTGCCTGCTCGCTGCGTGATCGCCCGCGCCGATGGCCACGCCATCCTGACTGAGCGGAGCCGGCCAATGTGCCGTGCCCAGCGGCGGGGCAAGCGGCCATTGCCCGGCATCGATCAGCAGGCGGGCGACATCGAAAATCACATAGCTTTCGACAATGCGATCCCCCTCGGCGCGATCAAACCAGCCGGTGCGCAGCCAGATCGGCCGCCCGGTGGGCGCAATGCCCCACAATGGCTGCGTGAAATGCCCCACCAGGCTGCCGCAGCTGGCAAACCACTGGCCTTCATTGCCGGTCTTGTCGGCAAAGTGACCGGCCAGCAGAATATCGGTGCGCCGCTCAAGATCCGGCATCGCCGCGATCAGTGGTTGCCACAGATGTCGGGTGATGCTGTCCCGCCCGGTCAGCGTTCCGACCGGCGCGCAGACATGCATCGTGGCATCAGCGGCATACAGGCTCTGCATCAAGGCTGCATGGCCCTGCGCAAGCTGGCGATGGCCGTTGATGCTGTGCCAATAGGCGGCCTTGTCGCGCATCATCATCACCCTTTCGTTCAGTGGCGCATTGCTGGCTGACAGCACACCCTGCCATATTGACTTCGAATGCAAAGTCCGTAAACCTCTATTTTGCGGTTGGTATAAAGAGAGGGATCATCATGGCGTCGCTCGCCCCGGATATGGGCACTTTGTGGACGCCTGACGCCATGGCTGCGCGGGTGGTGCGCTATGCCGATCTGGTGCCGTGCACCAACGCCTTCATCGATACGCGCACGCCCGGTTCCGAAACCAAGGAAAATTTCACGATCATCGGCCCTGGCGTGTCTGAAAATCCCGACCAGCATGTTCACATAGCCGAGCCGCACGGCTTCAACATTGGCGGGGCACGTCAGCCGCCGGGCTGTGTCAACTCGCAGCACAGCCACGAAACGGCAGAGATTTTCGTCGTGCATTCGGGGGTGTGGCAGATCAACATCGGCGAACGTGGCGATGATGCGCAGGTGATCATCCGGCCCGGCGATGTGATTTCGGTGCCGACCGGGTTGTTTCGCGGCTTTACCAATGTCGGCGATGATATCGGCTTTCTGTGGGTGGTGCTGGGGCGTGATGATCCCGGCCGGGTGCTGTGGGCCCCTTATGTGTTCGACATGGCAGAGGCACACGGGCTGGTGCTGCTTGAAAATGGCAATCTGGTCGATCGTGTGGCGGGCCAGTCGCTGCCCGATGATGTGGCTCCGATGCCGCGGACCAGCGCCGCGCAGGTTGCGGCGTTGACGATCCCGACCGCGGCAGAGCTTGAGGCGCTGGTCTGGCGCGATTGCAGTGCCGGCAGCCCCGCCTCCTGCCCCAGCGGCTATGCCCACAGCCGCCCGCTGATCGGCCGGGATGCCCCGCTTCCCGCCCAGAATGACATTCGCATGGCGCGCATCGATCTGGGTGCGGGCGGGCAGCTGGCGATGCCAGCAGCCGAGGCGCCCCGTGTTCTGTTCGTTCATCGCGGCGCGCCGATATTGTCGTGGGACAGGGGGCAGATTGCGCTGGGCACGGGTGATACCATGACCATTCCGTTGGGCGTCGCTCACCGCATCGACGCCGCAGAAGGCGCCGTCCTCTATCATGTCGGTGCGTGACGGAGGATGGCGATGACCAGCGCCATTCCGAATGTCGGCGGGCGCGACATTGCAGACATTCTGGCACCCCAGGGGCCGCCGCGACAGCCCATTCCCGGCTATGATCCAGCCTATAGCGACATTGTCGACTATATCCTGCGCTGCACGCACCGCATCTGGGAACAAAAGGATGTCGGCCTGATTGCCACCCATTATGGCGAGGATATTGTGGTGCACATGATGACCGGCCCTGCGCTCGGCATGCGCGGCGTGATTGCCGGGACAGCGCGGACATTGTGCGCCTTTCCCGATCGGACACTGACGGGCGAGGCAGTGATCTGGTCCGATGAGAGTGCACGGCATGGCGCGGGTACCTATCTCTCGTCGCATCGCATCACATCTACCGCGACCAATCTCGGCATCTCCGAGCTGGGGCCACCCACCGGGCGGCGCATCAGCTTTACCACCATCGCCGATTGCCTGTGCCGCGCCAACCGGATCATCGAGGAATGGCTCGTGCGCGACTATAGCCACATGGCGTTGCAGCTGGGCTATGCCCCGCGCGCGGTGGCGCGTCGACAGGCCGAGGCAGACAGGGCGGGGCAGGCCGGGCGGGCAGGCTGGCGCGCAGCGGCAATGGCGCGGGTGATGGAAGCGCCGCTCGCTGGCTGGAGCGATGCCGCGCTGCCCGATCCCGCATCAGAGCCGGACGCCTTTGCCCGGATGCTGCTTGACCAGCTGATCAATCAGGCGCGGTTCGCGCGCGTGCGCGAGGCCTATTCGCCTGCGGCCCGCTGGAACGGCCCTGGCGGCCGGCGTCTGTTCGGCTGGGGCGAGATTGCCGGCTGGTATACGGCGCTGATCGGCAGCTTTGGCGATGCGCGCATCCGCATCGATCATGTTGCCGCAGTGCCCGCGGGCGATGCGGCATGGGATATCGCCGTGCGCTGGGAGCTGGCAGGCACGCATGACGGGCCGGGCCTTTATGGTGCGCCGACCGCAGAGGCATGTTACATATTGGCCGTGACGCACTGGCGTGTTGCCCATGGGCGGATTGCCGAAGAAACCACGATTTTCGACGAGGTGGCGTTGATGCGGCAAATGGAAGGCGGGCTGTGAGCGAGGCCATCAGCCTTGCGGCGCTCGAGGCGCGGCTGTGGGCCGGCGGGCTGGATGTGCTTGCCGAAAGCCATGTGCACCGCGCCACCTGTGAAGACAGCATCACTATGGCCAAAGGGCGCGACAATCTTGCCGCCCGCTGGATCGCGGCAGGCGCTGGCCGCGCCGATCATGCGATCACGCCGGTGGCCGATCTGGGCGACATGATCGCGATCGAAGGCGGGGCAGAGGGCGAGCGCTGGCAGCTGCATCGCTGGGTGTGGCGCGAGGAAGGGCGCATCCTGCGCGAGGTTGAAATCAGCAACCGTTCCCGATCCCTGCCGATTGCCGAGGTGCATGCCCCCCTTGGCGAGTTGCGGAGCGGCGAGGGGCAGTTTGCCGCGGCCGCAGAGCCGCTGCTGCCACCCGGCTTTCCCCCCGCCGCGATGTTGCTTGCGCAGGCGCTGCACCGGATCGTCAATGCCCGTGCACTTGACGATGCCGAAGCCGCGCCCTTCCTGCCGATCGTCGCGGACCTGCCCGATGCCACCCTGCTGGTGGAACATGGCGTGGCCCAAGCTGAGGCCGAGGGCGGGGCAGCAGCCGTGTTGTTTCGCCTGATGGGACACACGGGCGAGGGGCGGCGCATCCGCCTGATCGGCAGTGCGCTCGATCATGGCGGACGCCGGCACTGTGTGATCGATCCTGCGGCCTATGCGGCGCAGGCCGCCGCGCGCCACATCAGCTATGGCTGAACCAGCCCTGCAAAGAGCATGATCGCGGCTGCCGCGCAGAGATAGGTTCCCAGCGGAAAGGAAGCAGCTGTGTCGTGCGCCTGTGCAGGAGCATCGCCGTGCCCACTGGCCCGGATGCCGCGGCTCGCCACAACATGGCCAATCCCGATCAGGCTCGCCAGCGCGAGGATGAAGGGCAGCAGCGCCCATCCCGTCCACAGGCCAATCGCCCCCATCAGCTTGGGGTCGCCCGCACCCATCCCTTCCGCTCTGCGCAGCTGGCGATAGCCCAGGCGCAACATCTCCAGCACAGCATAGCCTGCCACGCCGCCCGTCACCCGGCTGTGCAGCGGGGATCCAAAGGCCAGGCCGCCCAGCAGCAGGCCTGCGGCACCCAGCCACAGCAACAGCGAATCCGGCAGCCACAAATGCCGCCAATCAAGCCAGGCAAGCGGCATCAGCAGCCACAGCAGCATGGCTGCAGCAAGCATCGCCGGGCCAGAGAAGCTCAGCCCGGCTGCAAGCCCGGCAAGCGCACCCGCCACCTCGGCAGCCAGATACGAGCGCCTGATGGGTGCCGCGCAATGGCGGCAGCGACCGCCTTGCCACAGATAGGTAAGGATTGGCACCAGCTCTGCCGCGCCCAGCTCCTGGTGGCACATATCGCAGGACGAGCGGCCATGCAGCACGCTGCGCCCCGCGGGCCAGCGATGCACCAGCGCGGCGGCAAAGCTGCCCCAGATGGCCCCTAGCAGCGCCATGATCACCGGGCTTGCCGGGTGCGCCAACAGCAATGTGAGGGCACGCATCGTCGCTTCCATCGCCACTTCCCGTTCAGCGCAGGCGTGCGCTGCGCACCAACCGATAGCCGCCAGGGACTGGCTGAAAACCCGCTGATTCGAGCAGGGGCGCGATATCCGGGCCGGGCTGCATGATCAGCAATGTGGCGGTGATCTGCCCATTGCCCTTGATGCGCACCAGCAGCCGCTCCATCCCGCTCTGGCTGGAAAGCGGCAGCAGCAGATCGCCATTGCGGCATTGCGCTTGGCCTGAAAGCCCGTTTTTGAGCGTGCCGATCACTGCGCTGTCGGCGAGCATCAGCCGCAACGCGCCCGATGCCTGCTGGCACTTCCCGCCTGCAAAATGGACGCTGGCACCATCCAGTATGATCTGGCTGATGCCAAGGCTGCGCAGCCCGGGGCCGGGCGTGATGGGCGCGCGCACAGCCTTTGCGACATAGCTGCCAAAGCCCCGCCCGACCGTGCCGCTGACCCCGCTATCCTGCGCCGAAGCCCCGCGTTCCAGCCGATAGGCCAGCTGACCGCGCACCAGTGCTGTGGGTGCAAGCGCCATGTTCACATCGCCCACAAAGAAGGGGCCGATGCTGACATCGCGCATCGAGCCGCTCACCAGCCAGCCATCGGCCTTGCGCGCCGAAAGCCCGGCCATATGTGCCGCAAGCGCCAGCGGCATCAATAGGATCGCCGCGATCACCGCCACGATTGCCAACAGGATGAAGGGCCGTGAAAGGCGGCGGACATTCATGGCTGCACCACCACGACATCGGCGGAGACGAGATCGGCGCCAGCTTTGCGCATGCGGATCTCGCGCACGCGCAGCCCCTCATTTTCCAGCTGCTGCAGCCACATCAGCAGGCTCCCGGCCCGGATCGCTGCAATGCGCAGGCGATGCCCGCCGCTGTTGCTGCCTGGCGTCGCCGGCGCGACCCCTTGCGCATCGGGCGCAAGCTCGATCCCGGCATCGCGAGCGCGCATGGCCAGCAGATCGGAGAGCGGCATGGCAGCCCCGGCAGCAGCCGCAACAGCAGGCGGCCCTGGCCTTGCCACGCGTTGCGCATCGGCATGGCGCTGGGCCAGCGCCTGCACGCGCCCATGGCGGATCACGGCCTCATCGCGGCGGGCCTCGGCGGACTGGATCATTGCGACCAGCGGCCGCGCTGCCACAAAGGCGAGTAGGAAGCAGGCAAGCGCTGCGGCGATCACCAGCAGGCCACGCTCGCGCGGGGTGCGGCCATTCAGCCATTTGTGCAGTTGCGCAATCATGGCATGCGCACCGTGATGTCTGCCACCGTCGCGCCGCTTGCCTCGCGCCGTGGCTGCGCAGTGACGGCATAGCCGCTGCGCTGCAGATCAAGCAGCACAGCATTGATTGCGGCGGGATCGGGAGCCTGGATCGTTGCGGACAGCGTGCCGCTCTGCCCGGCTTCCATTGCGGTCGCAGAAACCTGGTCCTGCCGGGCAAGCGCGCGCCACAGTGCGGCCATCAGCGCGGGTGGGCCTGCCGTTTCGATACCGCGGGCAGCCAGCGCGGCACGATAGGCCCCTTCGGCCGTTGCCGCATCGCTTGCGCCCGGCACCAGCTTTTGCACAAGCGCCAACGTCGCCCGGTTTTCGCGGGCGATGGCCCATTCCATCCTGCCCCAGTGCACCACAAAAATGGCAAGCAGCAGAAGCAGCGCCAGCGCTGCCAGCTGTCGTGCGCGCCTGCGGCTGTCGGGATCAAACAGCGGCTGCCGTGGGATCGCATCCGGCATCTGATCGAGCAGATTGAGCGGCGGTCGATCAATCGCCGCCATGATCCGCGCTGTGGCCTCTGCCTCGCTGACAAGGCTCGGTGCATCGGCCTCGCCAACCAGCGCGGCCAAGCCCGGCTCGTCCGGCACGGCGCCAAAGGATGTGATCAAAAGCTGCTGATCCGCCCAGCTGATGCGGGCGGGAGCGAGGGCAGGGCCAGGCGCGGGGGTGACATCCGCCGCTTCGTCACCTTCGATCGTCGCCTCTCTGGCAATGGCATCGCCAAAAAACAGGGCACCCAGCGGAATGATCGCCGTGGGAACCGCCCCGGCTGCCCGGACGTCCGCCACCAGCGTTTCGAGCATCGCACGGTCTGCCATGCCAAGCAGCAGCCGCTGCGGCGCGATGAAGCGGGCATCGGCAATCACGGGCGAAAGCGCATCCTCCATCGCGGTCAGCCGGGCGACGGTGGCCTCTTGCAATGGCGCTGCGCCGGCGCTTTCGATCAGGCGCACTGGGGCTGTTCCCGCAGGCAGGAGGATGGTCGCAAGCGGGCCATCTGCCTGCGCGTCAGCCAGGCGCGCAATCGCGGCGAGCCCATCGGCACAGGGGCTTGGCATTCCAGCCTCGGCGTGCCACACGCGCACGGCATCATCAGCCCGTTCGCGCCACAGGATCAGGAACCGCGCTGTCATGCCGTGATCCGTTCACGCCGGATAACCAGCGGACGATCGCCCCCAGCGTGGATGCTGCTTTTCTGCCGATAGCGCGTGCGCGTCCCGGCCACATCCAGATCCAGCACGAACCACCGGGTCTTGAGGCTGAGCTGATCTTGCACCACCTGCGGCGGCCGTGCGCTGCTGGTTCCGATCTGGTCCCAGAAGGCGATCAGGCTGCCATAGCCATCCGCCGGGCGCCGCTTGATCATGTCTTCGGCCATGCGCGCGGTCATGCTGCCGGAGGCAAAGAGCATGGCGATCAGCACCCCGTCTCCGGCACGCAATGTGTTGGGATTGATGGGCGAAAGGCTGGCTTCCGGAAGCGCGCACAGCCAGCGTGCGAGGCGGGCATAGAGCGCTGGCGTCATGCCGCGCACGGCACGCAGCTCGCTCGGCTCGGCAAACAGCGTGTCGGGCGGGCTTTGCCCTGCCAACGGGCTGGTTTCGGTACCGCCCGGCAGGGGGGATTGATCGCTGTCGGCCCAGTCGCTCGCCGCAGCGGCAATTGGCCGTGCTTCGCCTTCGCTCACGCCGAGCAGCAGCATCAGCTGGATGAATTGCTCGCGGCCTTGCTGACGGGGCACCAGCACGCCATTTTCATCCTGCACCAGGCTGTTGAGATTGAAGCAGTTCTGCCCATCGCGCAGGGTTGCCCGGATGGTGCCTGCACCCGTCGTGAAACGCCGCTCGCTCTCCAGCCAGCCCCCGGCGAGTGTGGTCTGCGCGGCATCGCGCGCTTGTGCATCGGAAATGCGCACCAGTGCCAGCTGCTCTGCCGAATAAGCGAGCATGCGCGCTTGTCGCAGCTCTTCCCCGTTGCCTGCCAGCCGCGTTGCCAGCACCACACGATCGAGGGCGGTTGCCGCCAGCACGGCCAGGATGGCAACCAGCAGCAGCACCGAAAGCAGTGCTGCGCCGCGCTCGCCGGGCGGAAAGCTGCGCTTATCCATCGCGTGCGGCCTCCTGTGCTGCGTTGCCGGGCAGATTTTGTGCGCCGACCAGAAACAGAAGACGCGTCGAAACGCCGCTTTCTGGCGCGATCACCAGCTCAATGGCGCGCGGCATCAGCGCCGGATCGCGGGGCTCCCAGCTGCTGCGCCATGCGCCCATTTCGTCGCGAAAACGCACACGGGCTTCGCGCAAGCCGGTCAGCAGTCGCGTGTTGTTCACGGCATTGCCGCGTGCATCGAGCTCGATGCGAACCAGCGCGCCTTCGGCAAGGCCATAGG
>CAZFYJ010000064.1:0-9330 GCA_964523215.1 uncultured Sphingomonadaceae bacterium
CGACAAGCCGGCCGGCATGGTGGTGCATCCAGCGGCGGGCAATCCTGATGGGACGCTGGTCAACGCGTTGCTGCATCATTGCGCCGGAAAGCTGGCGGGGATCGGCGGCCTTGCCCGCCCCGGCATCGTGCACCGCATCGATAAGGATACGAGCGGGCTTCTGGTGGTCGCAAAGGATGATCACACCCATGCGGGGCTGGCGGCACAATTTGCCCGCCACAGCATCCACCGGCGCTATGATGCCCTTGTCCATGGCCATCCCGCGTCCCCTGCGGGCACGATCAGCAGCAGCATCGGCCGGTCCGCCAACCATCGCAAGAAAATGGCCGTCGTCGAGGAAGGGCGCGGCAAACACGCCGTCACCCATTATCAGCTGGTGGCCCGGCTGCGCGAGGCAAGCCATGTCCGCTGCACGCTGGAGACCGGGCGCACGCACCAGATCCGCGTGCATATGGCGCATCTCGGCCATGGCCTCCTCGGCGACCCGCTCTACGGGGCCGGACGCGGGCGCAAGGGGATGGGCGTCGTGCTGGCTGATCTCGGCTTCAAGCGCCAGGCGCTGCACGCGGCAGAGCTGGGCTTTGTGCACCCGGCAAGCGGTGCAGAAATCCGGCTGGAATCATCCATCCCGGACGATATGGCAAGACTGATCGAGAAATTGCGATTATGATTGCTTGAATAATCGAAATAAGCTATCAAATGAGCAAGGTTGCGTTAATTGGTCGATCAATAGGATAACAGAGATGACAAAGGGCAATCTCGGCAACACGACTCTCCCCGCACTCTCAGGAGATGCGAGCCTTAATCGCTATCTATCTGAAATCAGAAAATTTCCGATTTTGACGCCGGAGCAGGAATATATGCTTGCCAAGCGTTACAAGGAGCATGAGGACCCAGAAGCGGCGGCACAGCTCGTCACGTCGCACCTTCGCCTCGTGTCCAAGATTGCGATGGGCTATCGCGGCTATGGCCTCCCCGTCAGCGAGTTGATCGCCGAGGGCAATATCGGCCTGATGCAGGGCGTGAAGAAATTCGATCCGGATCGCGGCTTTCGTCTCGCCACCTATGCGATGTGGTGGATCCGCGCCTCGATCCAGGAGTTCATCCTGCGCAGCTGGAGCCTGGTCAAGATCGGCACGACGGCAGCGCAGAAAAAGCTGTTCTTCAACCTGCGCCGCATGAAAAACAGCATCGAAGCCTTTGAAGATGGCGATCTCAAGCCTGGTGATGTCAGGAAAATCGCGACCGACCTGGGCGTGACCGAGGATGAAGTGATTTCGATGAACCGGCGCATGGCGCTGGGCGGCGATACCTCGCTTAATGTCAGCTTCAACGAGGATGGCGAGGGACAGTGGCAGGATATGCTCGCCGATGATGCGCCGCTTCAGGATGATATGGTGGCCGATGCGCAGGAACGCGGCCTGCGCCATGCGCTGATGACCGAGGCGATGGAGAGCCTGAACGAGCGGGAGCGCCACATCCTGACTCAGCGCCGCCTGGTTGACGATCCGCAGACGCTGGAGGATTTGAGCCAGCAATATAATGTCAGTCGGGAACGGGTCCGCCAGATTGAAGTGCGCGCCTTTGAAAAGCTGCAAAAGGCCATTTTGCGTCTCGCGCAGGAGCGCCACTTGCTGGCCGCTGGGTAGAATGCGTCTTCCCAGGCGCAGGACGCTGCACTAAACCTGCCTCCATGGCGCTGACCTCCACGCCGCCGCGCGGCACCAACGGGATCATGTTTCGCATCGGCTGGATCATCGGGCGCGTGCTCCTGTGGTTCGTGTTTCTGTCTGCCTTGTGGGTGCTGATCTATCGCTTTGTGCCGCCCCCAGTGACGGCAACCATGCTGATGGACAGCAATGGCCATACCAAGGCTTGGAAACCCCTCTCCCGCATCGATCCCGATCTGGCGCGCGCGGCGATTGCTGCCGAAGATGCCAAATTCTGCTCCCACTGGGGCTTCGATGCAGAGGCCATCGCAGATGCGATGGAACGCAACGCCAAGGGCGGCCGCATCCGGGGTGGCTCCACAATCAGCCAGCAAACCGCGAAAAACGCGTTTCTGTGGCAGGGCGGCGGCTATTTCCGCAAGGCGCTCGAAGCCTGGTTCACGCTGCTGATCGAAAATCTGTGGAGCAAGCAGCGGATCATGGAGGTGTATCTGAACATCGCGGAGACGGGCATCGGCACCTATGGCGCCGAGGCCGCGGCGCAGCGCTATTTCAACAAGAGTGCGGCCAATCTCTCGCGCCAGGAGGCTGCGCGGATCGCCGCCGTCCTGCCCCAGCCCAAGAAGCGCGCCGTCCATGGCGCCCGCGGCTTTACCCGTCGCTATGGCAACAGCATCGCGGCGCGGATCGGTGTTGTGGAGCGCGAGGGGCTGGACCACTGCCTGCGCAGCGCGCCTTAGACCGCTGCTGCTGTTAATTGCATCACGAGAAACACGCTGAGCCATTTGATGACCGCAATATCGTCACTATCGGGCGATCCCACCCGATTGCACATAACTCAACGCCACTCGCCCTTGCTAAATCCCTCAGCAAACCGCCCAAAAAAAAACGGGAGGATTGCTCCTCCCGTTTCTTGCATCGTCTGAACGACGCGATCAGAAGGTGACCTTGACGCCAACGCGGATGCCATAAAGCGACTGGCGGCTGACAAGGTTCTCGTTCGGAGCACGTGCGCCAGAATAGCGATATTGTGCGCAATTCTGGGTCGATGCCGTGTTGACCACGCCTGCACCCGGCGCCGTTCCCGTCGCGACCGGCGTCGACAGGCACTGCACGCTGATCACGCTTGCCAGATAGGGGAAGCCGACCTGACGCAGCGCACCCCAATCGCTATCGATCAGGTTGAGCACATTCTCCACATCGGCAAACAGGCGCAGCTTGGCATCGCCAACAAACAGAGGCAGCTCCTGGCTCACATTCAGGTCGACCTTGAAGAAGTCGGGCGACGTCTGGCTGTTCTTCGGCACGATACGTCCGCGGAATTTTTCAAGGCCAAGATTGGTGACCAGCGCGTTGAACGCGGCTTCTGTCGCTGCGCTGTCAAAGCTGACCCGCGTGTCGCCCGCCGTCGGGACGTAGAGCAGCGGGCGGCCATTGACGCCAACCGCGCCAAACACCGGCAGACGGCCACCGCCCAGATCGTTCATGGTCACGCTATAGGGCCGACCAGAGCGATATTCGCCGAACAGGTTGAAGCGCGTATCATTGTCGCCAAAGATTTGCGTCTTGAAGCCCACGTTGAACTTCCACTGATCCTTGATCTCGTAGATCGAGCGGCCATAAGCAGCGTTGTTGGCGCCGATCATCGCGTTGCTGTTGTAAAGCGAACTCGCCGTTGCCGAGGTGGAGCCATTCACGTCCTTGATATTGGAACGCGTATAGCTGCCCCCGATGCTGAGGCCGAAATCCCAATCCTTGTCGAACCGGATAACCCCGATCAGCGAACGGCCGCGACCATCGTTGGTCATCAGCAGATCCTGGTTGGTTCCCGTGGTACCCGGCAGATTGCCGAAACGCGGGCGGCCATCTGGCAGGGTGCCGATCTGCACCGAACGAATGTCGGTCCAGGTGTAACCCTGGACGATTTCGCCATAAAGCAGATTGGCGCCGAACAGCCAGCCATCGCCCAGCGGGCCGAGATCGGCTTCATAATCCACCGAAACCGTCGCCCGCAGCTGGCTGGCAAGCTTCAGATCGGGGTCAATCGCATTGGTCGGCGCATTTGCGAGCGCGGCCGTGTTGGTCGTCAGATAGCTGGTGACCAGCGGCGAGAAGGATGTCAGCGGCACATTGTTCAGCGCGGCGGCACAAATCGCCGCTGCACCGGCCACTGTTGCCGGCACATCGCAGCCGGCGGCCGAGGTATTGCGGTTGATATTGATCTGGTTGGTGAGCTGACCCGTGTTCGAAAAGCTGTTGGAAAGGAACACATTGGGCGAGCCGCCAGCAAAAATGCCGGCACCGCCGCGCACGATCAGGCGATCGGTTGCGCGCCAGTTGAAGCCGAAGCGGGGCTGGAAGACGCCTCTGCCGGAAAATGTAGAACGGTTTGAAAAGCCGTAACGGTTGACGAAATTGGCATTGAGCGCCGGCGGCCCGCCATCGCCCTGCAGATCATAGCGGAACCCATAAGAAAATGTAAAGTTATCCGAGATTTCCCAGTCATTCTGCAAACCGAATGTAAAGCTCTGCGCACTGAAATTTGCAGCGCCATCATCCGGGTTCAGGCTGGGCACAGCATTTTGCAGCACAAGCGACCCGGCGTTGCGGTTCTGGAAATCGGCAATCGAGTCAAAATAATATGAGCCAAGGCTGTTCGGCACAAACAGGTTGAACACATCGAGATCACTGTAACCGGCCAGGAACTTCAGACTGTGATTGCCCAGCTGAAGATTGGCCTTGAACTCGACCGACAGATTGTCCGTGTTGAGCTCGTTCGAGTGACGGAATTCGTCGGGCCCGAAGAAGATGCGCGGCACGCCGGTCGAACAGTTCAGCAATGAACCAGCCGACGTCGGATCGAGGCAGACCGAAATCTGGCCCAGCGTCTTTGCGCCATAAGGAATCTGGCCGCGATTATAGTCGCGATAGGATACGCGCAGCTCGGTCGAAAAATCATCAGACCAGTCGCTGTTGAGCTGGAACACGCCCGAATTGACTTCCTCGGTCAGTTCATAGCCGGTCGAAAACAGGCCAAGGGTTGGCGCGGTCAGGCTGGTTGAGGTGTTGCGCTGATTGGCCTGATTGCCGACATTGCGGATATAGGTGAGCGACGCGCGCTGATTTTCAGTGACGTTCCAGTCCAGCTTCGCAACGAACTTTTCATCTTCCTCCGGCGCGTCGAAAATCACGCCGAGCGTATCATAGCCATAAACCGTGCGGGCAATATTGTTGACCTGATCAATCTGTGCCTGAGTAAGATTGGGGATCGGCGCGGCAAAATTCTGACCCTGCGGCCCGCTGTCAAACGGACGATTTTCTTCCGTTTTTTCATAGCCAAACATAAAGAACAGCTTGTTCTTGATAATCGGGCCGGAAATGATGCCGCCATATTGCTTGCTGGAGAAATCAAGCGCGACGTTCTGGCCCTTGATGCGATCGCCGTTCAAATTGTCGTTTGTGTAGGTGAAAAAGCCCGCACCGCGGAAACGATTGCCACCCGAACGCAGCACCACGTTGATCGCGCCGCCCTGAAAATTGCCTTCGGTGATGTCAAACGGGGCGACCTTCACAGAGAATTGCTCAATGGCTTCGAGAGGAACGGGGCCACGCGCCGTGGGCAGGCCGCCATTGTTGAGGCCGAAATCATCGCCGAAGGCGACGCCATCCACCGAAAAACGATTGAGGCGGCCATTATTGCCTGCAATTTCGATGGTGCGGCTGTTGGTCAAGTCGATGGTCGCAAAGGGATCGCGCCGCGCGAGATCGCGCACGTCGCGGTTGATCGAGGCCACGCCTTCCACATCTTCCCGGTTGAGCGCGGTGATTGGCCCGTTCGATGTTTCGGTGGCGCGGCGGATCGAGGAGGCCGTCACCACGATTTCGGTCTGCTTTTCCAGTGCGATGGGGAGCCGGAAGGGCTGGCCAGCCTGCAGATAGAGGTCCGTCACCTGTGCCGTTTCATAGCCCGGTGCCTCGACCGTGATCGTGAACGGGCCGCCGACGCGCAGACCATTGGCCGAGAAGCTTCCCGAGGCATCCGTGGTCGAAGTCGACGTCGTGCCGGAAGGATCGTGCACCACAGTGACGGTTGCGCCGGCAACGACGCTCCCTTCGCTTTCGACTGTGCCGCGAACTGACGATGTGGTTTCCTGCGCATAAGCAGGCGCCACAAGCACGGTTGACACGGAAAGCGCAGCAACGCCGCATGCCAGGAAATTGCGCATATTCATGTTATCGTTCCTCTGAAAAAGCTTGTCTGACGCCCAAGGATGCACGGCGATCCCGCCGCACAAGGTTCAAATCGAATCGGTAAGCAATTTTTAGTCCCTATTTTGGGTCAACGATCGCCGCAACTGGGCAAAGAATATGTCAGTTTCTTGACGGGGATGGTGCACGCCGCATCGCGCGCGAAACGCGCCATCGCGCGATGCAAAAGCTGAGACGGCCAATGCCGGAAGCCATCGCAAAAGTGCGGGAAAACTTGGGCGAAGCGCGTGGGCGCCAGCCACGTCTTTCCAGGTGGTGCAAGAATGCAACGCTCCAAAACAATTTGTGCGATGCACAAGCGCGGCTGGGCGAACGCAGCAGCAGCGATGCACTGATACGCACCCGCAGCAGTCAAGAACTAGGCGGCATCGCCTTTTGTGGACTTCGCCTTTTCGGCAAAGACGCGAACTGGCTCCTTGCGGCCATCAACCACTTCGTGATCGATCACCACTTCGCTGACGCCCTCGAGTTCCGGCAGGTCAAACATGGTATCGAGCAGGATCGCTTCCATGATAGAGCGCAGGCCGCGCGCACCTGTTTTGCGCTGGATGGCCTTTTTTGCCACCGCAATCAGCGCATCATCAGTGAAGCTGAGGCCCACATCTTCCAGCTCGAACAACTTGCGATATTGCTTGATCAGCGCATTTTTCGGCTCGCCCAGGATCTTGACGAGCGCGTCGACGTCGAGGTCTTCCAGCGTTGCAATCACCGGAAGACGCCCGATAAACTCCGGGATGAGTCCGTAACGCTGCAAATCTTCGGGCTCGACCTGACGCAGCACTTCGCCCGTGCGGCGCTCGTCATCGGCCGCGACATGCGCACCAAATCCTATCGATTTGCCCTGCAGCCGATCGCCGATGATCTTGTCCAGCCCCGAAAATGCACCGCCGCAAATGAAGAGAATATTGGTGGTGTCAACCTGCAGGAACTCTTGCTGCGGGTGCTTGCGGCCACCCTGCGGGGGCACGCTGGCAACCGTGCCTTCCATCATCTTGAGCAGTGCCTGCTGCACGCCCTCCCCGCTCACATCCCGGGTGATCGAGGGGTTTTCCGCCTTGCGGCTGATCTTGTCGATCTCGTCAATATAGACGATCCCGCGTTGTGCCTTTTCAACATTATAATCCGAAGCCTGAAGCAGCTTCAAAATGATGTTTTCCACATCCTCCCCGACATAGCCAGCCTCGGTCAGCGTGGTTGCGTCGGCCATGGTGAAGGGCACATCAAGGAAACGGGCCAGCGTCTGCGCGAGCAGCGTCTTGCCGCTCCCGGTCGGGCCGACCAGCAGAATGTTCGACTTTGCGAGCTCGACCTCGTCCTTATTGCCATGCGCCAGCCGCTTATAGTGGTTGTGCACCGCAACCGAAAGCACGCGCTTTGCCGTTGCCTGCCCGATCACATAGCCATCAAGGTGATTGCAGATTTCGAGCGGGCTGGGCACGCTGCCGTCCTTGCGTGCGACGCTGCCGCCCTTGATTTCTTCGCGAATGATATCGTTGCACAATTCGACGCATTCATCGCAGATGAACACGGTCGGCCCGGCAATGAGCTTGCGCACCTCATGCTGCGATTTGCCGCAAAAAGAACAATAGAGCGTGTTCTTCGAATCCGATCCGCTCAGTTTCGTCATGTAGTTTTCTGCTTTCTGCCTCTTGCCCGAGTCCGCACCCTAAGCCGCGTCATGCCATTTGCAAGCCCCGCCCGCGCCAAATTCGCCGGAATGGGTGGAGACGAACTGCGCATTGAATCGCTTCCACGGCGATCATGGGCAGGCTGACAGGGCCTGAAAACAGCGCGTTCGCGGTATAGCCTCAGCGCTGCAACGCGCGGGTCACGCCTCGTCAACAGGCTCCGGCCGCTTGTCAAACACTTCGTCGACCAGGCCGAATGCCTTGGCTTCCTGCGCCTCGAGAAAGGTATCGCGATCGAGCGCGCGGGCAATATCCTCTTCGCTCTTGCCAGTATATTTGGCGTAAAGCTCGGTCATGCGGCTGCGAATGCGCAGGATTTCCTTGGCCTGAATTTCGATATCGCTCGCCATGCCGCGCGCGCCGCCTGAAGGCTGGTGCACCATGATCCGCGCATTGGTGAGCGCAACGCGCATGCCCGGTTCGCCCGCGGCGAGCAGGAAGCTGCCCATCGACGCGGCCTGCCCCATGCACACTGTCCCCACTTTCGGGCGGATATACTGCATGGTGTCATGGATCGCCATGCCGGCCGTCACCACGCCGCCAGGCGAATTGATGTAGAGCCAGATGTCCTTCTTCGGATTTTCGGATTCGAGATACAAAAGCTGCGCCATGATCTGCGACGCCATGTAATCCTCAACCTCGCCAATCACGAAAATGATCCGCTCCTTCAGCAGGCGCGTGTAAAGATCAGCCATGAAGCGGCTGTTTCCCTCGCTCATGGGAACCGAAACCATTGCCTCGCGGCTCATGGTGTCACGCAGATAAGGGTCGCGGATATGATCGAACATAGATGGCCTTCATTGGTCTTGCGGCCGGATGCAGGACGCCACCGGCTCTGCCTATAGATCGGCGGGCCAGGGCCGGGCGTCAAGCCCCGTCGTGCCTCATACAGCTTAAACCGCAGTGAGACCCAAGGAGAATCAGCGGCTTATCCGGCGGCTTTCTTGCCGGGCTTGTCCGCAGCTGCCTTTTTCGCAGCGGATTTTGCGGCGGATTTTGCAGCCGGGCCTTCGCTAGCCTTGGCAGGCTTTGCCGATGCCGCTTTTGCCGCCTTTTGCGGTGCGGCATCTGCCTTTGCCGCCTTCGCCGCCGGTGCATCCTTGGCCGCCTTGGCTGGCTTGGCCTTTGCAGCCGATTTTGCGCCCGTTTTGGCGGTCGCCGTATCGTCGGCCTCAATGGCCGCCTCAATCTCTTCGCGGCTCACGGCACGATCCGTGATGACGGCCTTGGAAAAGATGTAATCGACCACTTTTTCCTCGTAAAGCGGCGCGCGCAGCTGTGCCGCCGCCATCGGTTCGCTGCGAATATATTCGACAAAGCGATCACGATCCTCCGGCGAATATTGCTGCGCCGCCTGTGCGATGAGGCGGTTCATCTCGGCCGCCGTCACGTCGACATTGTTGGCGCGGCCGATTTCGCTGAGCAAAAGGCCGAGGCGCACCCGGCGCTCTGCAATGGCACGATATTCCCCGCGATCCGACTCCATTTCAGCGCGCGCCGCATCGGGATCGGCTTCGCGGGCTGCTTCCTGCTCGAGCTGCTGCCAGATCTGATCAAATTCCGCATCGACCATCGTCGGCGGCACTGGAAAGTCATGATCGCCAGCCAGCTTGTCGAGCAGCTGTCGCTTCATATAGGTGCGCGTCAGGCCATTATGCTCTTGCTCGACCTGCCCTTTGAGCAGATCGCGCAGCTGCGCCAGC
>CAZFYJ010000065.1:0-5822 GCA_964523215.1 uncultured Sphingomonadaceae bacterium
AGGGCGCATCCGGCATGCCGAATTTAAGTCTGATAATATATATTATGTTAATTGTAGGGTCAGCCAAAGCGGAATCCCAGCGCCTGAACCAGAAGAAACAGCCCATAAACCGCGGCGAAAATCGCCACCCAGATCAGCGCCATGCGGACCATCGATCCTGCCGGAATGCGCCGTGCGGCAAGACTGCTGCCAACCAGGATCGCGGCCAAGACAGCGTAAATCGCATATGCGGCATCCATAGAGTTCACCCCTTTGCCTTGCTGAACAAGCGGTGGAAATTGGCAGTGCTCACATTTGCGAGCTCCGCAACGCTGACGCCACGCAACGCCGCAAGAAAACGCGCCGTATCGGCCACAAAGGCGGGTTCGCCTGTCTTGCCGCGGTGCGGCACCGGGGCAAGAAACGGCGCATCGGTCTCAATCAACAGCTTGTCGGCGGGCAGCGCTGCTGCCGTTGCCTGCAGATCGCGGGCGTTTTTGAATGTCACGATGCCGGACAGCGAAATATAGAAGCCGAGCGCAAGTGCCTTTTCGGCAAAGTCCGCGCTGGCCGTGAAACAGTGGATCACGCCGCTGAACGCACCCTGCGCCATTTCGTCTGCCAGGATCGCGGCGGTGTCTTCTTCGGCATCGCGGGTGTGAACAATCAGCGGCAGGCCGGTTTTGCGTGCCGCAGCGATATGCGCGCGAAAACTCGCCTGCTGCTGCATCCGGTCGCTATGGTCATAATAATAATCAAGGCCGGTTTCGCCAATGGCGATGACCCGATCATGCGCTGCCTTGGCGATCAGCTTGGCCGCGTCGACATGCGGGTGGGCATCGGCCTCGTGCGGATGAATTCCCACGCTCGCCCAGATATCGGCGTTCGCTTCTGCCGGCATGAGCACATCGTCCCACTCGCTTTCGCGGGTGGAGATATTGAGCATGCCGATCACGCCGGCGGCCCGGGCGCGACCAATCACTTCGGCCTGATCTTCGACCAGGCCCTTATAGTTCAGATGGCAATGCGAATCGATGAACATCAGGCGTCCAAATCGCTCAGTTCGAGCCTGGGAAACAGGCCTTGTGGCTGTGCCCCTCTGAAGTTGCTTTCAGCAAGCGACGAATACCAGTGGGTGCCGATCCCGGTAAAGCTGCGATTTTCGGGTGGTATCCCCATCTGATCGAGCAGCTTTCCAGAACTTTCAGGGATCACCGGCAAGGCAGCCACGGCAAGCTGCGCGATGCAGATGTAGAGTGTCGCCAGCACTGTTTCCATGCGCTGCGGATCACTTTTTCTGAGCGCCCAGGGCGCCTGGGCATCGATATAGGCGTTGCATGCAAAGACGGCCTGTATCCAGCTTTCGAGCGCCTTCGATATGGAAAAGCTGCCATATGCCTCTGGCATGGCCGTGGAAACCGCCTCGCCGACCAGCGCCAGCAAAGCGCTGTCTTCGGCACTGTGCCCGTGGATGACCGGCAAATAGCCGTCGCAATTCTTGAAGATCAGGCTCAGGCTGCGCTGGGCAAGATTGCCGAAACTGTTGGCAAGCTCCGCATTGCAGCGGGTCACTATGGCATCTTCGCTATAGCTGCCATCCTGGCCGAAGCTGATTTCGCGCAGCAGAAAATAGCGAAACGCATCGACCCCATAGCGGTCTGCCAGCATCAGCGGATCGGCCGAATTTCCGGCAGACTTTCCCATTTTCGCGCCATCACGGGCCAGAATGAAGCCATGGCCGAAAATCTCCCTTGGCAAGGGCAGACCCGCCGACATCAGAAATGCTGGCCAGTAAACGGCGTGAAAGCGCATGATGTCCTTGCCGATGATGTGCACATCCGCCGGCCAGAAGCGCCCGAAATCGCTGGCAGGTTCGGGATAGCCGAGCCCGCTCAGATAGGTCGTCAGCGCATCCACCCACACATACATGACATGATCGGGCGATCCCGGCACCGGCACACCCCAATCAAAGCTGGTGCGTGACACGCTGAGATCCTGCAGCCCGCCTTCAACGAAGCGCAGCACCTCGTTGCGGCGGCCTTCCGGGCGAATGAAATCCGGATGTGCGGCATAATGATCGAGCAGGCGCTGCTGATAGGCCGAGAGGCGGAAAAACCAGCTTTCCTCGACCGTCCATTCAACGGGCGTGCCCTGTGGAGACAGTCTGGCGCCCCCTTCCCCTGCGATCAGTTCGCTTTCGGCATAAAAGGCCTCGTCACGCACGCTATACCAGCCTTCATAGCGATCCAGATAAAGATCGCCCGCCGCCGCCATGGCGTTCCACAATGCCTGGCTGGCACGGTGATGATCGGCCGACGTGGTGCGCTTGAAAACGTCATATGATATGTTCAGTTTCTGGCACATATCAATGAAATATTGTGACATTTCATCTGCAAATACACGCGTATCCTGTCCAGCGGCCCGGGCTGTCTGCTGCATTTTCAGGCCATGCTCATCGGTGCCCGTGATGAAGCGGACATCGCGCCCGCATGCCCTCTGAAACCGCGCGATCGCATCGGTGGCGATGGCCTCATAAGCATGGCCGATGTGCGGGCGGCCATTGGGATAAGCGATCGCCGTGGTGATGTAGAAAGGCTGTGCCATGGGCTATGCCATACACAAAAGGCGGCGCATGTGAAGCAATTGCGCGGCTGCGTGAAGCTAATGTGGCTGGTGCAGCCCGGCCATGATGCTGCCCACTTCAAAGCCGATCATCGCGGCCATGCTCGGGTCGAGCCGCCCCTGCTGCCCCAGGGCAACCAGCTGCTCGTGCGCTGCCAGCGCGGCGAATGCGGCGCTGGATGCAGTGCTTTTCCGGGCAACATCGGCGGCCAGGTGAGGCGCAAGATCAATCATGGCCTGATAGGCAGGCCGCGCATTTTTGCCACTGACGGCATGGGAAAGCACAAGCCGCAGCTGCAGATCCGCATCCCCTTTGGCGACAATTTTCTTCAGCAAGTCCATGATGGCCGCATAGTCGGCATCAGCGCAGGCCAGCGCGCGCCCGGGGCTCCCCTCGGCCAGCGCCGCAATGGCACTGCGTTCGGAGTGCGAGCGGTTCGGCATCATGCGTAGAAGCGCGTCCGCCATCTGCGCCTCGTCGAGCGCTGCAAAGCGCAGCATCCGGCAGCGTGACCGGATCGTCGGCAGCAGCCTGTCCGGCGCGTGCGCGATGCACAGAAACACTGTATGTCCCTGCGGTTCCTCCAGGATCTTGAGCAGCGCGTTGGCCCCTTCGCGTTCAAGATTGTCGAGCGCATCGATGATGATGACATGCCGCAGCCCGAGCGCGGGCTTGAGCGCCAGCTTCGCAATCAGCGCCCTCACCTGGGCCACGCCGATGCTGGGTCGACGCTCCGCATCTGCCGGCCATTCGTTGCGCGGCACATCCTTGACCAGTTTTTCGTCCCTTGGCAGGCATTCCAGCAAGTGAAAATCCGGATGCGCGCCCGCCGCGATCAGCCGGGCCGCCTGCCCGGCCGATGCGTCTGCCAGCATCTCGGGTGCCGCCGTTGCGCCGTTCCAGTCCAGCAATGTCATCGCCGCCTGATGCGCAAAATGCGCCTTGCCGATGCCCTTTTGTCCGCTCAGCATCCAGGCATGGGGGATGCGTCCGCTGGCCATCGCCGCCAGAAATTCACGGGCCGGCCCCTCATGATTGATGAGCACGCTCATGCGACGATGTCCGCCAGGGCGGCAATGCAGGCGGCCGTGACCGCGGTTGCCGGCTGATCGGCATCGATCACGCGAAAGCGTGCTGGTTCGGCAGCAGCGATCGACCGAAATGCAGCGGCGACGCGCTGATAATAGGATGCATCTTTGCTGCCCATGCGGTCTGCACCGGATGTATCGCGGGCCGCGGCACGCCGGGTGGCCGCCTCCGCCGGCATATCCAGCAGCAATGTGCGATCGGGCAGCAGTCCATCGCAGCCGATCCGGTGCAGCGCCATGATGTCGGCATCGGCAAGGCCGCCTGCCCCGCCCTGATAAGCCCGCGTCGAATCCACGAAGCGATCACAGAAAATCAGCGCTCCGCGTGCCAGCGCCGGGCGGATCAGCCGCGCGACATGATCGGCGCGCGCCGCGGCAAACATCAGCGCTTCGCCCTGATCCGTCCAGCGGTCGGCAGCGCCACCCAGCAACAGGCCGCGAATTGCCTCTGCACCTTCGGTTCCGCCCGGTTCGCGGGTGATGACAACTTCGAAGCCGCGCTGCCCGAAATGACGGGACAAAGCGGCAATCTGTGTCGACTTTCCGGTGCCTTCGCTTCCTTCAAGCGTGATGAACCGTCCGCCCACGGCAAAGCCTGTAGCAGCGCTTAATCGGCGCGCAGGCTGCGGGCGCCGCCATAGCCCCTGGCCCGGGCCTGCGCGGCGGCCTTGTCTGCATCCTCAAGGCTGGCATAGGGACCAAGGCGCACGCGATAGACGCCATCTCCATAGCTGAGCTTTGCGCCTGCCTTGCGCGCCATGGCCTCGGCCCGCGCCTTGTCTGCAAAGGCCCCGATCTGGACGACATAGCTGACCGGGCTGGCTGCCCGTTCGACATCGGCCGCAGCGACACGCACCTGTGGCTGGACTGCCGGCTTGCGCTGGGTGCCGCGTTCTTCAACGATGAAGCGATCTCCACTCCGCTGTGGTGCTGTTGCGGGCGCAGGAGCGGCCGTTGTGCGCGGTGCGGGGCGTGCAGGAGGCCCCGCTGCTGCCGTGCGCACGGGCGGCGCCGCCACTGGCCGTCCGCTTTCCTCGGCGAGCTTGCGTCGCAACACACCCAGCAGCGCTTCGGGTGTCTCGATCCGTTCGACCACCTGGCCGCCATTGCGCAAGATCACGCGCTCGTCTTCGGTGGGATTCACCCGGCGCACGCGCACCGGGGCAGTTCCCGCCGCC
This sequence comes from uncultured Sphingomonadaceae bacterium, assembly GCA_964523215.1. Taxonomy (GTDB): domain Bacteria; phylum Pseudomonadota; class Alphaproteobacteria; order Sphingomonadales; family Sphingomonadaceae; genus CAZFYJ01. Next base: position 4,869 of record CAZFYJ010000065.1, read on the forward strand.
GAGATACCGAGCTGTTCTGCTGCGCCTTGCGAAAGATCGATCAGGCGATTGGCAGTGAACGGCCCGCGATCGTTGATCCGCACGAGGATCGTGCGGCCCGTATCCAGCGCCGTCACTTCCACATAGCTGGGCATGGGCAAGGTGCGGTGCGCCGCGCTCACCCCAGCCGGATTGAACATCTCGCCATTGGCAGTCGCCCTGCCCGCAAGCTCCGCGCCATACCAGCTGGCAAAGCCGACTTCGTCATAATTGGTGGCATCCTCCGGCCGATAGGTCTTGCCATCGACGACATAGGGCTCGCCCAGCTTGACGGGAAAATCGGAAATCATCGGCCCTCCCGCCTGCGGCTGCGCAGGGGATCCCTCGGCTGGCATGCGATCGCCCTTGCCGGTGCACCCCGAAAGCACCAGCATGCTCAGCATGGTGAGGCCGCCGAGCTTTGCGAAAAAGCCTTTATTGTGATACCGCATCGGCAATCAGTCCTACTGTAATCCCATAGAAATTAGAGCAGTTATAATCGAGGATTGCACGGAAATTTTGCGTTAACAGATAGGCGGTCTGCCCCTCGCCATCAGGTTCCAGCAGCGTTGCCATCATCTGATCGTCCGGCCAGGCGCGATTGGCGGGCACGATGCCGCGGGCGCGCCATTCCGCCATGGTCAGCCAGCGGCTGTGCTGCGAGAGCACGCGGCGGCATTTTGCCGGCGTGATGCGGGATCGGATGCTGGCGCGATCCAGCGATGCCGGCACGGACACTGCAAATCCCCATGGCTGCCCGGTGCGCCAGCCCGCATGTTTGAGGTAATTGCCGATCGAGGCGACGGCATCTGCCTCGCTCGACCAGATTTCGGCGCGACCATCGCCATCGCCATCCAGCGCGAGGCGCAGATAGACCGTCGGCAGAAATTGCGGCTTGCCAAAGGCCCCTGCCCAGCTGCCCACCAGCCGCTCGCG
>CAZFYJ010000065.1:5832-9264 GCA_964523215.1 uncultured Sphingomonadaceae bacterium
ATGCCCTGATCGATCAGCTTCAATGTTGCCAGAAATTCCGGTTCGAACAATGTTCGCCTGCGGCCCTCAAAGGCGAGCGTGGCCAGAGAGCGCGGCAAATCAAAGCTGCCGAGCACGCGCCCATAGCTGGTTTCATGCCCGTAAATCCCGACCATCACGGCCTCTGGCACGCCCGTATCGCGCTCCACCTTTGCGAGCATCGGCCGCAGCCGCTGATAGACTTCGCGCCCCTTGGGAAGCCGATCCCCGGCCAGTTGCCGATTGCGATAAGGCGCAAAGAGCGAAGGCGCGCTTTGCGGCCGCTGCGCCGCGCCAAGCTGGGACCGGTCCAGCTCGATCACGCGCGCATGATAGCTCAGGCCCGGCACGACCGCATCAAAGGTGCGGCGCGAAACCCCCATGGCCTCCGCCTTTGGCCACAATCCCTGCAAATAGCTCTGGAAGGCGTCCTGCGATGGATCGGCGGCAGGCACTGGCGTCGTCACTGCCGGTGGCGGAGCGGGCGTGGTCGGCACGGGCATCGCCGGCACGGGTTTCGATATTGTCTGCTGCGCGGAAATGGAGCCGCCGGGTGCTGCCGCCAAGGCGATCAGGGCGGCGTACGAGGCTGCTCGCAGCGGGAATTGCTGGTCTTTGAAATTCATGCGTTCCATCTGGCACAGAAGCGCGCGCCCCAAAAGCCCTTTGCGGCTGAACTGTGCTTATTCATGACGATATGACGCATCGGCGCGACCCCATATGGCGGACAGGGTGGGATTCGAACCCACGGTGGGCTTCCACCCACGGCGGTTTTCAAGACCGCTGCCTTAAACCACTCGGCCACCTGTCCGCGCCCTGCTGCGCTTAACTTTCATCAGCTGCGCTGGCAAGCGCCGCTGCGTTGTCGTCTTGCCAAGCACCGATCACTGGCCTAGCATAGTCATAGATTTCAGGTTCCCCGGAGACGGGGATGAAAAGGGAAAGCGGTGCGCACGAACGGCCCTGGGCCGATGTGCAAGGCCGCTGCTGCCCCCGCAACTGTGATCGGCGAGCAAAGGCGCAACATGCCACTGGATGAATCCGGGAAGGCGCGCTGGCGTGATGACCCGACAAGCCAGGAGACCTGCCTGCGATCGCCATTATCTGCGGACGGGCGGGGTGCACCGGGGTGGGCGAGATCTTCTCGTGTGATGGCAGTATGCTGTTGATCACGTGGGAGATATATGTTGAAAATCAGAATTTTAAGCGCTGTTTTTGCGGCGTATTCTGCATTGGGAATCGGTGCGCACGCGCATGCCCAGGACAGCGAAGGGGCACCGGAGGATGAAGCAGACGTCATCATCATTGATGAGGGTCGCGCATTCATGGATGGCACGACCACGATCACGGTGATCGGCGCCCAGCTGGATGCCGGGCAGAGCAATGCCTCCGTCTCGCTGATCACCGAATCGGATATCAGCCGCGCACAAAATGGTGCCGTCTCTGATCTGCTTCAGCGCCTTCCCGGTGTCACCGTCAGCCGCAACGGCGCGCTGGGCAGCTTTTCCGGGGTGCGCATTCGCGGGGCCGATGCCGAACAGACATTGGTGGTGATCGATGGCGTGCGCGTCGGCGATCCGACCTCGCCTGGTGGCGGGTTTGACTTTGGATCGCTGATGATTGGCGGCATTGACACCATCGAAGTGCTGCGCGGGGCAAACAGCGTGCCCTGGGGCAGCCAGGCGATCGGCGGGGTGGTGAATGTCACGACGACGCGCCCGTCTGCCAACGCCAATGATACCAGCATGGGCCTTATCAGGGCCGAATATGGCGCGAACGACACGCGCCGCATAGACGGCACATTGCGGACCCATGATCTGCCGCTGGGCGCTTTTGGCTTTGGCGCAGGCTATACCCGCAGCGATGGCATCAGCAGCGCAGCAACGGGCACTGAGCGCGACGGATTTCGCCAATATCGCGCCAATGTCAGCAGCCGCAGCCAGATCGGCGATTTTGCCATCAGAACATTTGGGTTGTTTGCGGACAGCCGGCTCGCGCTGGATGGCTTTGCGCCGCCCAGCTTTGCCTTTGGCGACACGGCTGAATTTCAGAAGGTGCGGGAGCATTACGGCGCTGTTTCGCTGCAACACAGCATTTCGGGATACAGCGCCGACATGCTCAAACTCGACCAGCGGCTCAGCTTTTCGATCGCCGATATCAATCGTGACAATTTCAACCCCGCGTTCGGCACTGCGCCCGATTTTCGCGCACGCGGGCGGACGGAGCGACTGGCCTACACGCTCAGTCTTCAGCCTTTGGGCGGGCAGAAAGGCGGCTGGCAGAGCACCGACCTCCTGATCGCCGCCGGTTTCGAGCGCGAATGGAGCCGATCCCTCACGGCAGGCAGTTTTTCAAGCGATCGTGGCCGCGCGCGCACCGATGCCGCCTTTGCCCAGATTGTTGGCAGGCCGGCGCCCGCGCTGTCGCTGACCGCGGGCGTGCGCTATGAACGGCATCGCAATTTCGGAAGCAATGTCAGCGTTTCGGCCGATGCGGGTCTCGCGCTGGGCGGTGGCTGGGGCGTGCGCGCCAGCTATCGCGAGGGATTCAAGGCCCCCACCCTGTTTCAGCTTTCGGGCAATCCCGGCGCCTTTGGCAATCCAGCGCTCGACCCTGAACAGGCCAGGGCTTATGAAATCGGGCTGTCCGGCAGCAGCGGCGGCATCTGGTGGTTCGATCTTGCGCTGTTCAGGCGCGACAGCCGCAATCTCATCGATTTTGTCGCCTGCCCCGCTGGTCCCAATCCGCAACCCGCGATCTGCGCCAGCGGAAACCGCTTTTTCGGCACTTATGACAATATTCGCGCGGCACGGGCACAAGGCATCGAGGTCGTGGCCGGCCATGCCTTTGATGGCGGATTTGTCATCGAGGGAAATTACAGCTTTGCGGCAACCAAGGATCGCACCTCAGGCTCGGTGCTGCTGGGCAATCGCCTTCCTCGCCGTCCGGCGCACAGCGCCAATCTGGAGCTGCGCTGGCAGGGTGACAAGACGCTGACCGGTGCTGAGGCGTCTGCCGTGCTGCGCTATATCGGGGCCAGTTTTGACAATCGTGCGAACAGCGTGCGGCTGGGCGATGTCGTGCTGGTCGATGTGCGCGCCAGCTATGAAATTGGGCGAATCCTGCCCGTCGATGCTGACCTGACGGGCTTCATCCGGATCGAAAATCTGCTCGATGCCCGCTATCAGACCGTTGCAGGCTATGGCACCATGGGGCGCAGCCTTTATGCTGGAATAGGCTGGGATTTCTGATGCCGAACCGGGCATGTCTTCTGGCCTTGCTGCTCGGCGGGTGCAATGCCGTGCCCGCCGCGGTCAGCCCGCCCGGTGCGCACATCGGTGACATAAGCATGGCGGAGATGCGCACAGGCAGCGTTGTCAGCATTGATCTGTGTGCCGATCAGGCGGTGCTGAG
>CAZFYJ010000066.1:0-6409 GCA_964523215.1 uncultured Sphingomonadaceae bacterium
CCGGCAAAGCGTGTCTGGTCGCTTTCCTTGTCGCTGTCATAGGCAAGCGTCATCAGCCATTTGCCGCTCACCCGGCCCTTGGCATAGAGCGCGACGCGCCCGTCAACATTTTCATCCGCATATTCGCGGTCCAGCGGGTCAAGCCGGTCATCCAGGGTGTTGTAGCCAAGCGTGCCTGCGGCAAAGCCCACTACAGTCCACGGACGATCGCCGGGATCAAGCCAAAGATCAATATCTTGGCGACGAATGCTCTCACCGTCTTTGAATGTGAATCCAAGAGTCAGTGAGCCCGAGGCCGTCGTCGGTTCAAGGGCGATCAGCGCGATCCCGTCATCCCCCTGGACATGCCAGACCGGCTTTGCCCGTTCCAGGCCGGCAAGCTGGTTGGCCTGCTGGGCATCGGCCTCGACCGCGGGGAAATAGGGCGCGGGAACCGTAAAGTCGCCGGTCAGCCCATGTTTCACAGGTTTGCCATCACGGTCCGTCAGCCGGACGGCGATGATCGGCCGCTGCACCCCATCGGCAACCAGCACAGATTTGTCGCGCAGCAACTGGGCGTTGATCGGGCTGACCCCATAATGAACCGTGCGGGTCAGCTCTTCGGCGATCTTGCCGCCCTGATCGCGCACGATGGCGCGCAGCGTGGTTGTGCGCTCGGTGATCTCCACCCCGCGCCACAGGCTGATCTGGAAGCTGGCGTCAGGGGCCTTGCGCACGCCGTCATAGCTCAGCGGATCAGCCTTCTTGCCGTCAACGAGCAGCTCGACCGTCTGGCCCGGCAGATGCTTGATCGCGACGCGAATGGCCTTGCTGCGCGGATTATGATCGATCTCCGGAAAGATGAAGCCCACACCGGCGCTCTGCCCGGCAAACCAATCCCGATCGGCGCCGGCGGCTTCCTGATCGCTTTTTGGCTTGTCGCGCAGCACATCGGGCGTCTGCCGCGTCGGCGCGGCACGTGGCGTCACTGTTTGGGCCCGGAAATCGGCGCGCTTCAGATCGCCGCCACGCGCTTCCACAAAACGGGAGATGGCGCTGCCGGCGCTTCGCGTATTGCGTGCACAATCAATGGCTTGCTGATCCAGAGGCAGGGTCGATGGATCGATCTGGACAATCGAAAGGCCAGGCCGCACCCCTTCGAAATGATAGCGGCCATCTTCATCGGTGATCACATAGCTGCCATCCTGCAGCATGACGCGCACCCCCGGAATGCCCTTGGCCGTGCGCGGATCCACCGTGCAGCCGCCATAAGTCACGCGCCCGATGATGGTCACGCGATCGCCGACAAGATCGCGGCGGATGCGCACCGCTGCATCGGCAACATTGCTCTCAACGCCGCGACTGTCACGGGCGGCGGCGCGGTTCAGGGCGTCGCCAGGCGCTGCATCCGGCCTGATTTCAACGATATAGGTGATGAGACGACGTTCGCCCGGTGCAAGCGGGGCGAGCCCGATGCTGAACTCGCGGCCATTGGGCGCGACGGTCACGGTTGGCCGGATGCCATTGACGCGCACCGATTCGGGCCGCAGCCGCATGGCGACGGGAAGCGTGTCGCGCACTGTGACCCGGCCCGTGTTACGCCGCAGATCCGGATTGCGGACCTCGATCCGGAACTGCACGGCATCGCCTGGCACGGCGGCCACGCTCGAGGCGGATTTGGTGATGATGATCGGCGTTCCCGGCCGGTCAACCGGAATGTCGATCCGCACCGGCGCCGGCGAATCCAGAATGAACACGCCACCATAGGATGCACTGGGATCAATGGTGTAGGGCTGGCCATTGTCCTGGCGCAGAAAGCCCGCGAGATCACCGGGTGGGGCCGTCGATGGTGCCGTATAAGGGGCGGGCGGCTCGACCCGCAGGTAATAGCGGCCTGGGGCAACGAACGGAAAGCGATAATCGCCGGGCGGGAAGGTATAGACCGCGCCGCTGCTATCGGTCACCGTTTCGCCCGTGATGACAGTGTTGGGATAGGCCGAAACGCCATCATCGCCAAACACCTGGGCTGGCTGATTGGTGCTGGCATCGATCAGCGTCACGCGCGCGCCGGGCACCGGAGCCCCGTCGCCGCTGTCGAACACCACGCCGAAGGGATCGACCAGGAAGCTGGCAACTGCGGTCGCGGTCAGGCTGCTGCCATTGGTCCCGTTCACCGTGAACGGCATGTCGCCACCGGGGGATACCGAAAGACGACAATCGCCCTGAACCAGGGCGGGCGGCGTCCTGATTGTGTTCAGAAGGCCGAAAAACTCGCCGCTGTTCGGTGCGCTTTCGATCAGAGTGATGGTCTCCCGGTCCCCCGATGCGGTCGTGATGACCACATCCATCTGGTCAATCGCGGCGGGATCGCGGTTATCAGCAGCAGAGCTGATCCCGAAAATGACCGGTTCACCCGCGGTGAAGCGGCTTTCGCGGACGATTGATGCGGGTTGGCTGGAATGGGCGGCAAATACGCCTGTGAGCTGCACCGTCTGGGTGCCCTGGGTGCCTGCGCACCGGGTTGGCCCAACATTGGCGGATATGCTGCCTGTGCCCGTGCCAAAGCGGTAGATGTTGATCTGCGGCGCTGCGGGCGGCAGCGCACGGCGGACAATATCCACGCGGTTGGAGGGCTGAATGATGGTCTGGCCCGTGCTGGTCTGCCATTCGACCGTGGCCGTGTTGGAAATCGTCGCAGGCGGGTCTTGTGCGGCGCTCTGGCCAAGCACGGCAAAAGGCGCGCCAATTGCGATGGCGGCAAGGGCGGCAAGGCCCATTTTCCTAATGCTTGTGGTAAATGCCCGCATGGTGAAATATGGGGGCATCAGGCAGGCCGAAGCCAACCCGAATGCCCCCTTTTTCCTTTAGTTTACAGTCACATCAAAGGTGAGCGTGCGCGTATCGGCAGCTGCCAGAGAGGCAATCGTTCCGGTCACCGTGTTCGATGCGAACGAGGTGCCCGCGGCAACGCCATCCGTGTTGCACACACCGGCTGTCACGGTGCCGTTCACGCGCGCCGAACCCGCCACATAGGTGGTGTTGGCGGGCACAACGTCGTTGATCGTCACGTTCGATGCGGCCGCACCGCCCGCTGCGTTGGCAACGGTGATGCAGTAACGCACGGTCGCGCCCGGGATCATTTTCGGGTTGGTCGTGCCGTTGAACGGATCGCTGACGACGTTGCTCAGCTTCTGAACCGTCAATGTCGGCGCAGAGACAGTGTAATCGTCATCGTCGCTGTGCGTCGCATCGCGTGCGGCATCATTGGTGCCGGCGGCATCGCCAAATACGGTATCAACGCCTGCCGTGTTGGCACCGGCCGTCTGCACCAGGGCAGCGCCCAGCGAGCCTGCGGTGCCGGCTTCGCGGCCTGTGGCGACCAGCGCGACATCGGCAACCGAGCCATTGGCCTGGCCTGCCGGAATGTTGGCCACCACAAACAATGTCACCACTGCGTCGGCCGCCAGTTCGTCAATAAACGTAACGGCGGTATCGGTTCCGGCGTCATAGGTGCCGTTGCCATTGGTGTCGCGGAAAATGGTCGGGGCGAGGACGTTGAAGTTGTCCGTGCCGCCATGCGATGCCACACCACCAACCTGCTGAATCACGCTGAGGTTGAAATCGAGCGCGGCGTTCGACGTGTTGGTCAGGGTGAAGCTGGTCACCTGGTTTGTGGCACCCGGCGCCACCGTGGTGGTGACGTTGCCGATTTCCGCCACGGTCAGGTTGACGCGACGGTCGACGACGAAGGTGTTGTTGGCCGATTGCTGGGGCTGGGCGACGCCACCCACCTGAAAATCGACGGTTGCCGTGTTGACGACGTTGGTTCCCGAAAGCGTTCCCGCAGCAAATGCCGGGTTTGACGCGGCAAGCACTGCAAGAATAAGCCCTGTAGAACCAAGCTTTTTCAGCTTACTGGTCATTGCTGTCTCCTTGGTTTCACTACAAAAATGGCTGCCAATCCCACCGCAGGCAGCCGGGTTGCGGCCCGCGGGGATTATTTGACGATGCCGCGAAACATCAGCTTTCCTGCCCCACCGGCAGGAATGGGTTGTGCGATCACCCACCGCACATGGGTTACATCGTCCATTCGGGCGGAACGGACGCTGCCATCTTTTTCGCGCACGCTCAGGTCGGCCAGCGTGCCCCAGCTGCGCCCGCCATCAACCGAGACGCGCGCGGCGGCATCGCTGCTGCCCTGAAATCTGATGGCGCTGGGCAGCGGGTTGGTGACCACAAAATTGGTCGCAGCCTTGCTGCCCTTGTTCTGATATTTCAGCACGAACACCAGATTGTCGCCGGGGACGACGAGTTTCGGCTCTTCCAGCGTCACCCGCGATTTGCCGTTTGCATCAATTTCCTGACGCTCGACGAACACATTGCTGTCCAGCGCGACCTGGTTGCTGGCCTGGGCGGCGAGCGGGGCCGCCATCGCAGTGGCCGCCGCGGCAATGAGCAGTTTGTGCATGTTCAATTCCCTCAGTTGATGCGCGTGCGGAAGGTCACGGTGCGGGTCTGCCCGCCCGGGACGGTTCCGGCGCTGACGGTGACGGTGTTGCTGCCAAAGCTGCCGGCATCGGCGTCGCTGGCATCGCTCTGGCCTACGCCGCCGAGCGTGATGCTGCCGGGCACGTAGGTGGTGTTGGCGGGCACGGGATCGCTGATCACGATGCCTGAAAGGCTGCCGCTGCCGGAAACGGTTGCGGTGATGGTGTATGTAATGATTGCGCCCGGCACCGGTTCGCTGCCGCCAAAGGGATCGGCAACGCTCGCGCTTTTGGTCAGCGCGATGGTGGCCGAAAGCACCCGATAAAAGCCGTCATCCTCGGCATCTGCGCCCGATGCGCCGACCACGGCATCGCCGCCGCCCACGCCCTGGCCGGAAAAGCTGGTGCCGGGCGTGCCCGTGCCGGTGACGGCTTCTGCACGCAGCACCACCTGGCCGCGATCGCCATCACTCAGCCCGCCAGGCGTGGTTGAAAGCACGAACACCACGATCGACTGGTCCGGATTGAGCAGCGGATTGTTCGAACCCGGCACATAGAGCGTATCGACGCCGGGATCATAGACCCCGTTGCCATTGCTATCGAGGAACAGCTGGGTAACGGTCGGGTCATAATCGTCGCCGCCATTGGTGCCGATCGGCGTCAGCCTGAATGCTTCTGGCCCGTTGCCGGTGTTGGTCACGGTGAAGGTGAGGACCTGGTTGGTCGCGCCGGGCGTCGTGTTGACGTCGCTCGGATTGTTCGAGCCGACCGTCACGTCCAGCAGCTCGTCGACCAGCAGGTTGACCTGGTTGGACGGAATGGTCTGCGGGCCTGATCCATCATCATAGGTGGCTGTCGCCGTATTCTGGATGGTTGTGCCTGCAGGCGTGCCAGCAGCAAAGGCCGGCGCAGCGACACCGAGCGCGGCCGCCAAGGCCCCCAACGATGCTGCATAAGCTGTGCTTTTCCCTGCAAGAAGGGGCGAACGCACGAACATGATGTTTCTCCAAAAATGCCAATTTCGGAGTGGAACATCGCAAATAATGGGAAATATTCAGTTAATCGGCAGGGATGACGTCATTCCGGCTGGTGAGTAGTAAACTACTGAAAAACCGTTGCTTTGTGCGGCGGCGCTGATGATGTGCGCCGCAATAGGTTACGAATTTACAAATGGTGACACCACTTCAGCGCAAAATGCCGCCGGGCTGGTCGTGAACGGGGCCAAAAGTGCGGCCGGATGTGCCCTGTTGCACGAGGCCGGCAAAAATTCTGGCGCATCGCCTCAATCTGATGGTTGACAGGGCAGTGCAGCTTTCATATCTGCGCTCCACCCAAGCGCGGGTGTAGCTCAGTTGGTTAGAGTATCGGCCTGTCACGCCGAGGGTCGCGGGTTCGAGCCCCGTCACTCGCGCCATTTTCCCCAGAAAATGCATCGATATGCGGCGTGCGTCTTGCCGCCGGCGATGCTGCACTGTTGCCTGGAACGCGATCGCCGCTCGACGCTCGTCAAGCTTTGAAGCGGCCGGTTTCCATCCACTGAAGCAGGGGACGGAGCGGCGCGATCCAGATCAGCCCTGCGACGAGATAAACCAGCAATTCGGCGAGAAACGGCAGGCGCGCTATATGATCGCTCATTGCCATGATCACTCCGCCCAGCACCATGATCATGGCCAGGATCACAAACATGCCCGCCGGCTTGCGCCAGCTTGGTGTCATGCCGGATATGTGACGGTCCTGGGGGTCGTTCATGCCGTTTCGATCCATTCCTGCTCGGTCCAGATTGCGTGCAGCCGCTGATCATGCGCATCAACGGGAAGCGCGTCAATCTGCTGGACAGACCAGCCCATGCCGATGCGCACGGCATTTGGGAATGCGGCAAAAAAGCGGTCATAATGGCCGCCCCCCTGGCCCAGGCGATTGCCGCTGCGATCAAAGCCGAGCAG
>CAZFYJ010000066.1:6419-9202 GCA_964523215.1 uncultured Sphingomonadaceae bacterium
GCTCTGGCGTACAGAGCAGCGCATCGGGCTGGGGCTGCGCGATGCCAAAGGGGCCGGGCAGGCAAGGGAGATCCGGCTGCCAGACGCGAAAGTGCATCGGTGCATCGCGCCCGGCAAACCAGGGCTTTGCAAGCATGCCGCCGCGTTCGATCACATAGGCATCGAATGCTGCGGGATCGGGTTCGTTACCAAAAGCGGCATAGCTCGCGACCGATGCGCTGCTGCGTGCAAGCAAGGCCCGCAATTCTGCTGGAACCGCAGCGAAAAAGCGTCCTTTTTCCTCGAGGCTGAGACGCGACACGAAGCGGGCACGGGTCTCTCGCGCTGCGCGGCGGAGAGACGTCTTGCGCTGTGCATTGTCCGTCATCGGCCCGCCCGCGGGATGAAGGCGCTTGCCAATCGGCACCAGCGCGTGACGGGGCCGCCATGGCCGTTTGCTGGAATATCCTCTGACGCCATGAACGTCAGGTGGGGACCATGTGCACCCGGCCAGGGCCGGGGCAGGGACAGCCCCCTTTGGATGATTATCGCCTCAGGGATGTTCGCATCAGCGCGCACCGGGCAGCTCCGTCGCCTATCATTTAGGGGTTTGCACGTCCGCTTGCAACCGCGGCCTGCGGCCCACGCCACCCTATCGGCCGCGGGCCGCGATATCTTCCAGCCGCTCCGCCAGCCGCTCCAGCGCGGTGCCGATCGGCGTTAGATCCACATTGCTGGCCATCGCATCGGCAACCGGGATGTCCGCCGGAGCCCCAGCCCGCGGCGCGGACGCCATCGTGCGCTGCTCATCGGCCAGGAAAAGCGCGGCAAACAGCAGGGTGCGCACTTCATTCACGTTGCCGAGCAGCGTCTGCACTTGCTGCGCCTTGGCATCGACAATCGCGGCAAGCTGCATCAGATCATTTTCCTCGCCATCAGCGCAAAAGACGTCATAGCTGCGCCCCGCAATGGTGATGCTGACTTCAGCCATTGGCGGCTCGCTTTAAAAGATTGTCAATTTCGGCAATGGTCGCGCCGACTTCTGCGCGCAAACGGGCATGCTTGGCAGCAAGGCCATCGTCTTGAGGCGGCGTGTCTGCGGATGCGGAAACCAGCTGTTCCAGCCGGGTTGTGGCCCGCTCGATCCGTCCGATGGCGATTTTGATCCGGTCCAAATCCATTGGTGTGACCATAGCATGGAAAAGACACAAGACAATGCATTTGCTGCGATTTTTGAGCGCCGCATGCTGATCGGTTGACGCCGGGCAGATCGCAGGCAATGGACCGTGGCATCTGCGGTGCCGATTCGCTGCAGTGCGCCAGTTGAGGCAGGATCAACGCAGGCAGGAAGTGCGCATGCAGCCCGACTATTCACAGATGGCGAACGCAATCCGCGCCCTTTCTATGGATGCCGTGCAGGCAGCGAACAGCGGGCACCCGGGCATGCCGATGGGCATGGCCGATGTGGCCACGCTGCTCTATGCGCGCTATCTGAAATTCGATCCCGCTGCGCCCAAATGGCCGGACCGTGACCGATTTGTGCTGTCTGCTGGGCATGGCTCGATGCTGGCCTATGCGACGCTGCACCTTGCAGGTTATGCGCAGCCAACGATCGAGGACATCCGCCGCTTTCGCCAGTGGCACAGCCCGTGTGCCGGGCACCCTGAAAACACTGAGCTGGCTGGCGTTGAATGCACCACCGGTCCGCTGGGGCAGGGCCTGGCAATGGCCGTTGGCATGGCGATTGCGGAGCGGCATCTGAACGCGGTCTATGGGGACGATCTGGTCGACCACAAAACCTGGGTGATTGCCGGCGATGGCTGCCTGATGGAAGGCGTGAACCATGAAGCCGCCGGCCTTGCCGGCCATTTGCAGCTGGGGCGGCTGATCGTGCTGTGGGATGACAACCGCATCACCATCGATGGCAGCACGGCGCTTTCCACCAGCGAGGACATTGGCGCGCGCTACGCCGCTTATGGCTGGCATGTGGCGCAGTGCGACGGGCATGATTTTGCCGATATTGCTCGTGCGCTGGACAAAGCCATGGCCGATCCGCGCCCCAGTCTGATCGCCTGTCGCACCATCATCGGCAAGGGTGCGCCGAACAAGCAGGGCAGCTCGGCCACGCATGGCAGTCCCTTGGGGGCCGAGGAAGTGGCGGCGGCGCGTGCAGCGCTTGGCTGGGACCATGCCCCCTTCGTCATCCCCGATGACGTGCGCAGCGCGTGGCTCTCCTGTGGCGATGCCGGCAGGGAAGCGCATGCAGGCTGGGCGCACAGGCTTGCGCAATCCCCGCACAGGGCGGCGTTTGAAGCGCGGATGGCAGGCAGTTTTGGCGATCCCGCCGATCTGTTGAGCGGGCATGTTGCGCGGCTTCTTGCCGATCGGCCCAGCCTTGCCTCGCGCAAGGCGAGCGAAGCGGCGCTCGAGGTGCTGACGGCGGCCATCCCGGCGCTGATCGGAGGTTCTGCCGATCTCACTGGATCGAACAACACCAAGACGGCCGCAACCATGGCGTTCACGCCGCAGCAGCGCGATGGCCGCTATCTCTATTATGGCATTCGCGAATTCGGCATGGCGGCGGCGATGAACGGCATGGCGCTGCATGGCGGCATCATTCCCTATGGCGGCACTTTCCTCGTCTTTTCGGACTATTGTCGCAATGCCATCAGGCTCTCTGCGCTCCAGAAGCAGCGCGTGATCTATGTCATGACGCATGACAGCATTGGCCTCGGCGAAGATGGCCCCACCCACCAGCCGGTCGAACATCTGATGAGCCTGCGTGCGATGCCGGGCTTGCGCGT
>CAZFYJ010000067.1:0-9092 GCA_964523215.1 uncultured Sphingomonadaceae bacterium
GGCAGGGGCGATGGCGGCATCGGTGACGATATAGCCGAGCATTGTCGCCATATCCGGCGCAATCATGCCTGATCCCTTGACGATGCCGGCAAGTGTGATCCGCTTGCCATCCACCATGGCGTGGGCCAGCGCGCCTTTTGCGAATGTGTCCGTCGTTCCGATTGTCTCGGCTGCCTCCTGCCAGCTGCATGGCGATGCGGAAAATGCCGCAGCAAGCCCTGCCTGTGCCTTGTCTTTCGGCAGAGGCACCCCAATCACGCCGGTCGACGAGACAAACACCTCTGCAACGCCGCAGCCCAGCTTGCTTGCCACCTGCGCGCAGATGGCATCTACGGCCTCGCGCCCGCGATAACCCGTAAATGCGTTGGCATTGCCCGCGTTCACCACCAGCGCGCGCGCCCGCCCGCCCTTCAGATGCTCGCGGCATAGCTCGACTTCGCTGGAGCAGCACAGATTGCGCGTGGTCACACCGGCGACGCTGGTGCCCTCGCAGAACGTCATCAGGGCAAGGTCGCAGCGGTCCCAGTTTTTGTAGCCGGCGCGTGCCCGGCGCAGCGTCACCCCGTCAACGTCTGGAATTGCCGGAAAAGGCAGGGCAAGCGGGGAGGGCTGATACATGTTGACCTTTTGTGCAATCGTGCAACGATGCGCCCGGCTTTACTGCAAATGAAAGGTCATGCAATGCTGGAACTTGTTGTTGCCACGCTGTTTGCGATACCAGACGCTCCCATGGGTGCGCAGGCCATGCCGCGGGCGCTGGCACAACAACCTCCGCAAAGCGAGGCCAGCCGTGGCCAGGCGGCCGACGACAAGTCTGGCCAAGGTAAGTCGGGCAATGGTAAAGCGCGTGTGCCAGAGCCTAAAGGCGCCCCCGGCAGCTGGATAACCGCGGCAGATTATCCCGCCTCGGCACGCAGGGAAGGCCGCGGCGGCGTCGTCGGCTTTCGGCTGGAAATCGACAAAAGCGGCATGGTGACGGCGTGTGACGTGATCCTGAGCAGCGGGCACCGCGATCTCGACAACGCAACCTGCGCGGTCATGGCCATGCGCGGCAGTTTCGTGCCGGCCCGCAATGCGCGGGGCGCGCCTGCGCTCGGGGCCTATTTCGGCCGCGTCGACTGGCAGCCCCTCGGCACCGCTGCTACACCCTGAGGCAAGAGCGATCGGACGCGGGCGAAGGCTGGACCTTTGCTGCTACTGCCCCTATATGGCGCGGATCATGCGTTTGCTGATCTACCTCTTTGCCCTTCTGAGCGGCCTCATCACCGTCGAAATGGGGCATGCGCGCGCGGCTGAGCCAGCGACCCAGGGCATTTGCGCAGTGGAGCGAGCAGCCGAGGCTGGCCGTGCGACCAGCCACGATGCGCAGCGCCCTGCACCACAAACTCATCAGCGGCTGCCGGGTGCCATGCCTGCGCGCCCGCGCATGGCGGCGCCAGTTGCCTGGCAAAGCCCGGTTGAGCGTGCCGATATCCTGTTGACGTAAAGGCAGCATTCCGCGCCAACGCCGTGACCCGCACAGTGCGTTTCGGCTGCCTTGCCTTTGTCTGCTTCATTCCAGGATTCTCATCATGCTCAGTGCAATTTCCAAAACCCTCTTTGGCTCGTCCAATGATCGCTATGTCCGCTCGATCCAGAAAATCGTACAAAAAATCAATGGCTTTGAAAGCAATATCGCGGCCTTGACCGACGAAGAGCTGCGCGGCCAGACGGCGCTGTTCCGCGGTCGGCTCGAAGCCGGAGAGAGCCTTGATGATCTGCTGCCCGAGGCCTTCGCAACCGTGCGCGAGGCGGCAAAGCGGACGCTAGGCCAGCGGCATTATGACGTGCAGATGGTGGGCGGCATCGTGCTCCATCGCGGGGAAATTGCCGAAATGCGTACCGGGGAAGGCAAAACCCTGGTTGCAACCTTGCCCGTCTATCTGAACGCGCTCACCGGTAAAGGCGTGCATGTCGTGACGGTGAATGACTATCTGGCGCGGCGCGATTGTGAATGGATGGGGCAGATTTATCGTTTTCTGGGGCTGACCACAGGCGTGATCATTCCCAATCTTTCGGAAACCGAGCGGCGGACCGCTTATGCCGCAGACATCACCTATGCCACGAACAACGAGCTCGGCTTTGATTATCTGCGCGACAATATGAAATATGCGCGCGACCAGATGGTCCACCGGCCATTCAACTTCGCGATTGTCGACGAGGTGGATTCGATCCTGATCGATGAGGCGCGCACGCCGCTGATCATTTCGGGGCCTACCGATGACAAGTCCGATCTTTATGTCGCGGCGGACGAGATCGTGAAGCAGCTGGGCGAGGGCCATTACGAAAAGGACGAGAAGACCCGCAACATCACGCTGACCGAGGAAGGCACCGAGGCGGTCGAAAATCTGCTGCGTGAACGCGGCCTGATGCATGGCGACAATCTCTACGACATCGAGAACACGCAGCTGGTCCACCATGTGAACCAGTCGCTGCGGGCCAATGTGATGTACAAGCGCGATACCGACTATATCGTGAAAGAGGGCAAGGTGATCATCATCGATGAATTCACCGGCCGCATGATGGATGGCCGGCGCTGGTCCGATGGCCTGCACCAGGCAGTCGAGGCAAAGGAAGGCGTCGCCATCGAGCCGGAAAACCAGACGCTGGCCTCCATCACCTTCCAGAATTATTTCCGCATGTATCCCAAAATCGGCGGGATGACCGGAACGGCGGCAACCGAAGCGCCCGAATTTTTCGACATCTACAAGCTCAATGTCGTCACCATCCCCACCAATTTGCCGGTGCAGCGTGTGGATGACGAGGATGAATTCTACAAAAACACGCAGGACAAGTTTCGCGCGATCGCCAAGCTGATCCGTGAGCGCGCAGAAGCGGGCCAGCCCGTGCTTGTCGGCACCGTTTCGATCGAAAAATCAGAGCTGCTGTCCGATTTTCTCAAGCAGGAAGGTGTGGATCATAATGTGCTCAACGCCCGCATGCACGAGCAGGAGGCGCATATTGTCGCGCAGGCTGGCCGCATTGGTGCTGTGACGATCGCCACCAACATGGCCGGGCGGGGCACCGATATCCAGCTGGGGGGCAATCTGGAATTCCGCATCGAAGACGAGCTCGCCAATCTTCCGGAGGGAGACGAGCGCACGGCTGCGATCGAAGCGATCCGCGCTGAAATCGCGGCCGAAAAGGAAAAGGTGCTCGCCGCCGGTGGCCTGTTTGTGGTCGGCACGGAGCGGCACGAGAGCCGCCGGATCGACAATCAGCTGCGCGGTCGATCGGGCCGTCAGGGGGATCCGGGCCGCAGTAAATTCTATCTCTGCCTTGAAGATGATCTGCTGCGCATCTTCGGGCCGGATGCCCTGTTTGCCCGGATGATGAACAAGAATCTGGAAGATGGGGAAGCGATTGCCTCGCGCTGGCTTTCCAAGGCCATCGAGACGGCACAAAAGAAAGTGGAAGCGCGCAATTACGACATCCGCAAGCAGGTCGTCGAATATGACGACGTCATGAATGATCAGCGCAAGATCATCTATCAGCAGCGCGGCGAGATCATGGATGCCGAGCATGTTTCCGAAACCATCGAAGACATGCGCGCCGAAACGGTGAACGAGCTGGTGGGCGAGGCGTGCCCGCCCAACAGCTATCCCGAACAGTGGAATATCGAGGGGCTCAAGCAACGCGTCGCCGATGTTTTTGGCCTGACGCCCGATATTGATGCCTGGATGCAGGAAGAGGAGATCGAGCCGGAAATCTTCGAAACCCGTATAGCGCAGATGGCCGATGATGCGCTTGCCGCGAAGCGATCGGAGATTGATGACGAGATGTGGCGGCAGATCGAAAAGACGATCTTGCTGCAATCGCTCGATCATCACTGGAAAGAGCATCTGGCGACGCTCGATGCGCTGCGCACGGTCGTTTTCCTCAGAGCCTATGCGCAGAAGACGCCGATCAACGAGTATAAGCAGGAAGCTTTTGGCCTGTTTGAACGGATGCTGGCCAATATCCGCGAAGATGTGACCAAGACGATGGCCAACGCAGAATTCCGCATGGCCCCCCAGGAAATGGCGGAATTGCCGGATCTGCCGGATTTTCTGACGACGCATATCGACCCGTTCACCGGCGAGGATGACAGCTATGCGCAAGGGCTGGCGCGCTCTGGCCATGTGACAACGATGCTTCCTCCGCTTGCGGTCGTGCGGGATGAGGATGCAGCGGTTGCAAGTGGCAATCCCTATGCCGGGATGAACATTGCGCGCAACGCCCCGTGCCCGTGTGGTTCGGGCAAGAAATACAAGCATTGCCACGGCGCCCTTTGAGGCGGCGGCACGAACTGCGCCGGGCCGCCTTGCCGCGATGAGCTGGCTTGGCCCGGCCTTTGCCGTTGCCGCGCTGATTTATGCCAGCGTCGGCTTTGGTGGCGGATCGGCCTATACTGCCCTTCTGTTGCTTGGCGGTGTCGGGGTGGCCGTCGTTCCGGTGATTGCGCTGGCGTGCAACATCATTGTTGTGGCGCTGAACAGCAGCCGCTTTGCCGCCGCAGGGATCATCCCCTGGCGGCTCGGGTGGCCGATGCTGGTGCTGGGCGCGCCAGCGGCCTTTGCCGGGGGGCAGTTTCCGATCCGCGAAGGCGCGCTGGCGCTGCTGCTCGGCGCATCGCTGATTGTCGCCGGCGTGCTGCTGCTGGTCCAGCGCAAGCCCCGCCCATCGCCGTTGCTGCCGCCGGTGGTTGCCACCCTTGCGGCCGCGCCGCTTGCCTTTCTTGCTGGCATGGTCGGCATTGGCGGGGGGATTTTCCTTGCCCCGCTGCTGCATCTGGCGGCCTGGGAGGAGGAGCGTCGCATCGCGGCCTTTGCCTCGCTCTTCATTCTTGTGAACAGCCTGTTCGGCATGGCGGGCCAAATGCTGAAGCGCGGGCCTGACGCCACCTTCATGCTGCTTGAGGAGCATGTGCTGCTGGGGGTCGCAGTGCTTGCTGGTGGCGCGATTGGCGGGCGGCTCGTGCTCGCCCCGGCCTGGTCACCGCGCATCAGAATTGCAACCGCGATCCTCGTCATCGCTGTTGCCACGCATCTGATTCTGACGTGAAAGGACGCTGGCTCCCCGAGTAGGATTCGAACCTACGACCGATCGATTAACAGTCGATTGCTCTACCGCTGAGCTATCGGGGATTATCAGCATGCGCTTCAGAAGCGGCCCTATGCATCGCGCTGGCCGCGAATGCAAGGCCCTTCACGTCAGGAATTGTTCCATCGCTATGCGTTCATCGAGGGACTGATCCGGATCGAACAGCAATGTGAGCGTGCGATTGCGATCAATGGCGACGGACACATGCTCGACATCGCGCACCTCCCGCTGATCGGCCACGGCACTCACCGGGCGCTTTGCGGCCTCGAGCATGCGAAACTCGATTGCCGCGCGATCGGGCAAAATCGCGCCGCGCCAGCGCCGCGGGCGAAACGGGCTGATCGGCGTGAGCGCAAGCAGGCTTGAATCCAGCGGCAGGATCGGCCCATGTGCCGAGAGATTATAGGCCGTCGACCCGGCAGGCGTTGCGACAAGCACGCCATCGCACACCAGCTCTTCCATCATCAGGCGGCCATCGATGGTGACAGCAATCTTTGCCGTCTGCCGTGTTTCGCGCAGCAGCGAGAGCTCGTTGATGGCGGGCAACTGATGCCGTGCCCCACTGACCGTCCGGATCTCGGCGCTGAGCGGATGGATGGCAAGTGGCCGGGCACTGCGCACGCGATCGAGCAGCACATCTTCACGCCACGGGTTCATCAGAAAGCCGATGGTGCCGAGATTGAGCCCGAAAACGGGCATCGGATTATGGGCATCAAGCAGGCTGTGCAATGTCTGCAGCAGATAGCCGTCCCCGCCCAGCACGACCAGCGCATCGGCTGCGTCCAGCGACACCCATTCGTAGCGGCTGTGCAAGGCCGCCGCTGCCGCCTGAGCAGCCTCGGTCGGCGAGGCAAGCAGGGCCAGATGATTGATGGCAGTCATGGTTCAGCCTCCGGTGGCATTCATGTGGCGCTTGACCCGGAGCTCCTCGTGCGCGCTGTTCGCCTGCATCGCCTGCATCGCCTGCATCGCCTGCATCGCCTGCATCGCCTGCATCGCCTGCACAAATCCGTGCTCTTTCGGCTTGCGCCCCATGGCGGCATCCAGCGCGGCATCAATGTGCGCCGGATTCCCTGATCGAAGTGGAACCTTGAGATCAACCGCCCGTTCCTGGCCGAGACACAGATGCAGCAGGCCATCGGCGGACAGGCGAACGCGATTGCAGCTGGCGCAAAAACTGTGGCTGATTGCCGCGATCAGCCCCAGCTGCAGCCCCGGATAGCCGATATGGCGGAAATAGCGGGCCGGCCCCGGTGTCGCGTGCTGCAACGGCGACAGCGCAGCCCGGCCACCCACAGATGCCAGAAAATCGTCCATGGCAACAAAGTTGCGGCCCTGATCAAGCCGCGTTTCGCCCACCGGCATATGTTCGATCAGGCTGAGCGCATGGCCCTGGCCTGCGCACCAATCGAGCATGGCAGGCAGCTCATCCTGATTGTCGGGCAGCGCAACCATGTTGATCTTGATGGCAAGCCCGGCATCACGCGCCGCTGCTATCCCCGCCAACACAGCATGGAGATCGCCACCGCCCGTGATGCGCCGGAACCGTTGCGGATCAAGGCTGTCCAGCGATATGTTGATACGCTTGATGCCGGCACGGCGCACCGCAGC
This sequence comes from uncultured Sphingomonadaceae bacterium, assembly GCA_964523215.1. Classification (GTDB taxonomy): domain Bacteria; phylum Pseudomonadota; class Alphaproteobacteria; order Sphingomonadales; family Sphingomonadaceae; genus CAZFYJ01. Next base: position 6,733 of record CAZFYJ010000067.1, read on the forward strand.
GGCGCATGCCGCCAGCTGCAACCCGTTGGTCGATAGCGTCAATTCCTCAAGCCCGTGGCCGAGCAGCGTACCAAGCCCCTGCGCGATATCGGCAAAGTCTGGCCGGGACAGCGGCTCGCCCCCCGTGATGCGGATGCTGCGCACCCCGCGAGACACAAAATGCCGCCCCAATATGAGGAATTCCGCAGCATCAAGGCGCGCGCTGCGGGCCATGAACTGCATATCCTCCCCCATGCAATACAGGCATCGCATCGTGCACCGATCCGTGATTGACATGCGCACATAGCTGATCCGCCGAGCAAAACGGTCTTCCATCATCAGGGGGGCGGCCATCTGGGTCGGGCGGGTCATGCTGGCCAAGGCTACGCAATAAAGATAGTCTTCACAAGTTCGGACTATCGGGACATGTCGCGCTTTTGTGCGCCGCGCGATGCGGGCAGGCGTTGCCGTGGATAAGGATGCAGGCGTGGAGATGCGCAAGGCCGATATCATCCTCCTGTCATTCCGGCACAGGAACGCCCTTTCCGATGCCCTGACGGCGCATGGCCTGCGCGTATCGGCCCAGCGGCACCCCGAAGGCGTGGTCGCGCTCCATCAGCAAATGCCGCATGCATTGCTGATCATCGATGCGCGCGATGCGGTTGTGGAGGCGCTGTCCGCGGTCGAACAGATCAACGGCACGAATCTGCGCCTCTTGCTGCTTCTCGCCCGCGCTGATGCGGAATTTGCACCCGCATTTGCGGCTTGCGGTGTTGCCGAAATCCTCGAAGCCGATGGAGCGGAGCCGTTGCGGCAGTGGATTGCGCGTGCCTATGGCGCCGCTGGTGGCACTGGCGATGGCAGCGATCGCGCGGCCATTGCCGTCTCCCCGCAACTGCCCGAGGCACCCGCCAGACTTTTGCCCGCAGGCACTGGCGTGATCATGGCGGAGATTGCCTCGCTTGCAGAGGCCAATGATCGACACGGCCGCGCCTTCGGAGATGCCATATTGGAGGCGGCCTCGCGCCGGATGGCCCGCTTCCTGCGTGAGGAAATGGGGCAGGCGCCGTCGATCCGGACCAGCGGCAGCCGGCTGAGCGCGATGCTGGGAGCCGATCAGGATACGGCAGAGCTGCGCGCCCTTGCAGAGGCGCTGCACAGCCGACTGGAACAGCCTTATGCAGTGTTTCAGGCAGTGATCGCCGTGCGCCCCCGGGTCCGCTTCGCACGCGCGCAAGCGCCAGTGGACGATGCCGCGCTGGAGCGTGAAGCTGCACTGTCCCCGCCCGTGCGCGCCGTCAACCGTCGCAGCCGGCGCATATCACGTGCGCTCGCGGCGGGGCACATTCACATGCTCTATCAGCCTGTTTATGCGATGCAGGATGATGCCATCACCGGGGCCGAGGCGCTGGTGCGCTGGCGTGCGCCCTCAGGTCCAGTGCACGGTGCCGCCTATGTTTTTGCCGCAGCCGAGGCAGAAGGGTGTGTTGCCGATCTGGTGCAATCCATTCTTCAGCTGAGCTGCACGGATCTGGGCGGCTGGCCTGGCTGGGCTAGGGGGCTGCGTGTTGCGCTCAATATCGCGCCGGAAGCTGTATCACAGCCGGATTTTGCAGACCGCTTCCTGCATCTGCTGGCGCGGCATCGAATCGAGCCGGGGCGAGTCACACTCGAAGTGACGGAACACAGCATGATCGAGCACAAGCCGCTTGCGACCGCACAGCTTCAGCAGCTGCGCGCAGCTGGCACGCTTGTGGCGCTCGATGATTTCGGCAGCGGCTTTTCCAGCCTGGCCTATTTGCGCGAGTTGCCCGTGGACATTGTCAAGATTGATGCCGGATTTTCGGCCCATGCCGCGAAATCAGGGCGGGATCGAACGATCCTGGAGGCGATCATCCGGCTGGCGCGTCAGCTTGATCTGCTGGTTGTCGCAGAAGGCGTGGAAAGCCGGGAGCAGCGCGCGATCTTGCACCAGATGGGCTGCACCCATTATCAGGGCTTTCTGATGTCCGGCGCGCTCGGTGCCGATGAATTTCTGCGCCTTGCTGCCCCCGGCGCGGATCAGCGCTGAGCAAGCTTGGCCAGCCCGCGAGACAACTGCAGCGCGCCATTCAGCTGTGCATCCGGACGCGACCAATCGCGGCTGATGGAAAGCTTGTTATCCGGGCGGATGCGGGCGCTGCCTTTCAGCCGGGCGACATAATCGATCAACCCATCCACATTGGCGAAGCGATTTTCGTGGAAGGTGACGAGCGCCCCCTTGCTCCCCACATCCATTCGGGCAATGCCAGCCTTCTGAGCATTGATGCGGATCTGGATGAGGATCAGCAGATTGGCTGCGGGCGGCGGCAGTGCACCAAAACGATCGACCAGTTCGACAC